>CAYORF010000053.1:0-18678 GCA_964406305.1 uncultured Anaerolineales bacterium
ACAGGCCGGAACCTATCCATATATGGCTGACTACTTTGGTGCTTCCGGAGGCGGCATTGGCCTTTACGGATTCATGGAAGGACAGGAACTGCAGCCTGGCGTAGCCAGCCTGCCCGCAGAAGACCTGGCCAAGATCCAGGCAGTAATGGATTCAGTTGCTGCTGGTGAATTTGACCGCTTTGACGTTTTTGCCGGTCCGATCGTCGACATTGATGGTAATGTGATTGTTGCTGATGGCGAATTCATGACCCAGGCAGATATTGACCAGTTTGCGCCCGGCGCACCTGGTTTTGAGGCCACCTACGGTATGTACTGGTGGAACCAGAATATCGCAGCAGACCTGCCTGACCTCTAGACACTACAAATGTATTTTGGGTGGCCAGATTTTCTGGCCACCCATTTTTTCTGCAATTATTATTTTTTATAACTAACTAATCGCATAGATAGATGGTGGATTATGGATATTGAGAAAAGCACGGATGAACTTGTTGTTCAGATGCGGTCCATTACCAAGCGGTTTCCAGGCGTGATTGCTAATGAAAAGGTCGATTTTGATCTACGAAAGGGAGAAGTTCACGCCCTTTTGGGTGAAAATGGAGCTGGTAAAAGCACCTTGATGAACGTGCTGGCTGGTTTGTATAAGGCTGAAGCTGGTTCAATATCAGTTCATGGCAAACCGGCCAATTTTGGCTCTCCCAGGGAAGCCATTGAGGCGGGGATCGGGATGGTTCATCAGCATTTTATGCTGGTGCCCTCACAATCCGTAACGGAAAATATCCTTCTCGGATTGGATGAACCTCGGTTCAGGATGCGATTAACAGAATATAACCATAGAGTTGCTGAAGTGGCTGAGCAATATGGCCTCCATGTTGACCCTGATGCTAAGATCTGGCAACTCTCTGTTGGCGAACAGCAGCGAGTGGAAATTCTCAAAATGCTGTACCGCGGGGCCGATGTGTTGATCATGGATGAGCCAACCGCTGTCTTGGCTCCCAGTGAGATCGATGAGTTATTCAACACTCTGCGATCGATGACAGATCAAGGTAAGTCGATTGTTTTCATTAGTCATAAGCTCCAAGAAGTTATGGAAATTTCAGATCGGGTCACTGTTCTTCAAAAGGGCAAGGTCACTTCAAGCGGGTTGTATACCGAAGATGTTACCCGGGCGGACCTGGCTCACCTGATGGTTGGCCGTGAAGTGGTTTTCCGGGTCGAAAAGAAAGAAGTCCAGATTGGAGATGTTGTCCTTGATGTCAAAGGCCTTGAAGCTTTAAATGATAAAGGCATTAAATCATTGAACGGCGTCAGCATTAACGTCCGTGAGGGCGAAATCGTTGGTTTGGCAGGTGTGGCAGGAAATGGTCAGAATGAATTAGCTGAAGCTCTGGTCGGTCTCCGCAAAGTCATGGAAGGATCTATCACAGTAAATGATCAAGACGTAACCAATAAACCAGTCAAATTGGGCATTCGCCATGGTATTTCTTTGATCCCGGCGGACCGGGCCAAAGTTGGGACTGCTCCCAATTTGAGTGTGACTGAAAATGTGATCATGAAAAACTATGATCAAAAACCTATAGCTAATGGATGGCGGGTGAACAAAAATGAAGCTGGCAAGTACGCGACGGGGTTGAAAGATGCCTATGACATCATAGTCCCAACAATTGATACGTCAGTTCGCTTGCTTTCTGGAGGTAATTTGCAGAAGGTAATCCTTGCTCGGGAGATTTCCAGCGAGCCAAAATTCATGGTTGCTGTGCAGCCTACTCGAGGTTTGGATGTTGGCGCGATAGAAGGTGTACAAAAGCTGTTGCTCTCTCAGAGAGAATCGGGAGCTGCGGTATTGCTAATTTCAGAAGAGTTGGAGGAGTTATTAAGCCTGAGCGACAGGATCTACGTTATCTATGAAGGGGAAATCATGGGTGAGATAGATGATGGCGATATTGATAAGATTGGGCAAATGATGACTGGCACTCCCCTTGAGCAGATTGGAAAAGAAGGAGTGAATTAATATGGCTGATATCACCGTAAAAGAATCTGCTCCGAAATGGAAGTTCCCTTTCAATATCAAGATCGAGAATCGGGTAGATAACCCCCCTCGTTGGTTATCTCCAGTATTATCACTTGCCGCTGTGGTTATTGCCTTGTTGATTGGCGCACTGGTGATCGAGATCGCCGGTGGTGATTCCTGGGCGGCTTATGTCCATATCGCTAAATATTCCTTGGGCAGCTGGGGTGTTCTTTCGGATACGATGGTCAAGGCCATCCCTCTTATACTGGTAGGACTGGCATGTTCTATCGCTTTCCGGATGAAATTATGGAATATCGGTGCTGAAGGGCAATTCTTCCTGGGTGCCTTTGGCGCAAGCATGGTTGTTCTGCTGCCGGTGCTGCCTATGGAAGCGCCCAAGTGGCAATTTATTCTCGTTTCCGCTGGATTTGGTATGTTCTTTGGTGCTTTATGGGCATTTGTTCCGGGATTCCTGAAAGCACGCTATAACGTCAATGAGATCATCTCCACTCTGATGATGAACTATATTGCCATTGAGTGGAATAATTATTTTATATATGGAGTCTGGTCTGAGAGCGGCTTCCAGATGTCTCGTATGTTCCAAAGGAACGCCTGGCTTCCGCGTCTATCTGACCTGGCCAAACGCTGGCCCTTCTTTGGGGGATTGACGACCCACTTTGGGCTTGTTTTTGCCATTGTTGCGGCTCTAATTTTGTGGTGGGTGCTAAGCAAGAGCAGGTGGGGATATGAGATCAGGTTAATCGGAGATAACCCCCGAGCTGCGGAATACGCTGGTATATCTATTAAAAAGAATATTGTGTTGGTAATGATTGTTTCCGGTGCCCTGGCAGGATTGGCTGGAGCCTCTGAGATCATGGGTGTTGTTCACCGCTTACAAGGTGCGATCTCTCCAGGATATGGTTTTACAGGAATTATCATTGCCTGGTTGGCAAAACTTAATCCGCTGGCAGTAATCCTGGCATCGATCCTGTTTGGAGCTTTGATACTGGCAGGTCGGGAAGTACAACCATCTGGTATACCCACATTAATTCAGGGATTGATCATGGTGTTTTTGATTGCGAGTGATTTTTTCTATCGCAACAGGGTCAGAATCACCCGGAAGGTGGAGGACTAATATGGATTTGATTCTTATCTTGGCATCCGGTATAGCAACAGGAACCGTTTTGTTGTATGCAACGGTTGGTGAAATATTCTCTGAAAGATCAGGCATACTGAACCTTGGTGTGGAAGGTATGATGTTGATCGGTGCTATGTCTGCCTATAAAGTTGCGGCAGCGACAAATAATGCCTGGTTGGGATTGTTGGCAGCCATGCTGGCAGCAGGATTAATCAGCCAGATCCATGCCTTTATTACGATCACTTTACAGGCCGACCAAGTCATCAGTGGTCTGGCCCTGAACTTCCTTGCCACAGGCATCAGCCTGGTATTGGGGGAAGGGCTCACAAGCTTGCGGGATGTCGTTCCGCAGCTTCCCAAATTCTCCATTCCAGGTCTATCTCAAATACCCTGGCTGGGAGGAATATTCTTCGATAACCACAGCATTATGGTTTATATTGGATATCTATTCATTCCCTTGACGTGGTATTTCATCAACCGCACCAGGCCTGGATTGCATCTTCGCGCCGTAGGTGAATACCCTGCCGCTGCTGATACACTTGGTATTCGAGTGTATTTCACTCGATATTTATATGTATTTGTGGGTGGGTTACTGGCGGGAGTGGCTGGCGCCACAATCAGTCTTTCGATCTCTCCGGGTTGGTTCGGCGGCTTAACAACTGCAGGTCAGGGATGGATCGCAGTCGGCTTGGTGATCTTTGCCCAGTGGAATCCTTACCGGGCAGCTTTTGGTGGATTTACGTTTGGTGCACTTAGACGGCTTGTGCTCGATCTTCAGGGTCCAGCTATGATCTTTGGCTTATCCAATCCCTTCCACTACAATATTCATTATGGCTTCTTCCTGAAAATGATCCCATATATCTTCACCGTTGTTTTTCTGGTAATAGGCAGTAGGGAAGCGAACCGTAAACGAATCGGAACACCAGCAGCGATGGGGTTACCCTATATACGCGGACAGCGCGGGTTGTAATTCATGATCAGTTTATCTGAACGAAAAGACTTAATCAGGGCAGCCCTCGGACAGGCGCCACTGGACTTGAGGATTGATGGTGTCCAGGTAGTAAATGTCTTTGCGGGCACAATAGAACCTGGTTCAATTGGGATCAAGGGTGGACGGATCGTCACTCCTTATGCCGTTGATTATGAAGCTGAGCAGGTAATTGATGGCCAGGGTAGGTTTGCGCTGCCGGGATTCATCGATACTCACGTTCATCTGGATTCCACCCTGGTAGTCCCAGAATTTCTATCCCAGCTTCTCCTTCCCCGGGGAACGACGGTGATGCTATCTGATCCGATGGAAATTGCCAATGTCGCAGGCCTTCCAGGTTTTAAAGCTTTATTCCATTCCATTGATAAGCTGGATTACCACATATTCCTTGAGGTATCCTCCCGGGTACCCACTGCACCAGGATTGGAAACAACCGGGGGTGAGCTGAATCTTGCTGATGTCAGCGAGCTCCTGACCTGGCCCCAGGCTGTCAGCCTGGGTGAGTTGGATCCATCTAAAGTGCTCGAAATGAGGGATGAATATCTCTTGAAGGTAGAGGCAGCCCTCCGGTTAGGGAAGATCTGCAATGGCCATGCAGTTGGCCGGGTTGGAAAGGAACTGGTGGCATACGCCTGCGGGGGCCTGGCGGACGATCATGAATGTGTTGATTATGAGGAAGCAGTCACTCGTTTGCAATTAGGCATGTCAGTATTGGTCCGCGAAGGGAGCACAGAGAGGAATCTTGATCCCATTCTGAAAGGTGTTGTCAAGAATGGTACTTATTCCCACCATCTGATGTTCTGCACCGATGATAAACATCCTGATGAGATCCTAGAAGAGGGACATATCGATTTCATGGTCAACAGGGCCATTGAGCTTGGATTAACGCCCATGCAAGCCATCCAGATGGCAACCATCAATGCTGCGAAACATTTCCGGATTGAACACCTGGTCGGATCCCTTTCACCGGGCAGATGGGCGGATATTCTGCTGGTGGATGACCTTCAGCATATATCTCCGAGCCAGGTATTTTTCAAGGGGAAAAAGGTAGTTGAGGATAATAAGTATATTGGCACACTCCCCAAACCTGAATATCCGGACTGGTTGTATAAAACAGTCACCTTGAAGAGTGGAAATAAAGGGACTGATTTCCGTCTGGAAGTGGCAGGAAATCAGGCAGAGGTCTGGGTCATTGATCTCTTCCCTGACCAGATCATCAATACTCGGACTCAGGATACACTCGGAGTGAAAGATGGGGCAGTTATTCCTGATCCTGACCGGGATATTCTAAAACTCGCCGTGGTGGAACGTCACGGAAAAAACGGCAACATCGGAGTTAGTTTTGTAAAAGGTTTTGGCTTGAAAAATGGGGCCCTGGCCTCTTCGATCGCGCATGATCATCATAATATCATTGTGGCTGGCACCAATGATGAGGATATGGCTCTCTGCGCAAAAACCATTGAGGAAATGCAGGGTGGATTTGTGCTCGTTTCTGACGGTAAGGTACTTGGTAAATTAGCCTTACCTATAGCGGGATTATTGACGGAAGAGCCAGTAGAAGATGTCATTGCCGAACTTGAAGAAATCAACCAGGCATACCATAACATCGGCGGCAGCCTGCCTGCTCCCTTTATGACTATTTCATTTATTGGTTTACCTACCGTGCCTGATCTTGGATTATCAGATCTTGGACTGATTGACGTATTTTCTCATCGGCTGATCAGTTCTTTTGTGGAGTGAGTTTTGATGCAGGAGTTTAATTACCAACGACCGGTAACGATCACTGAGCTGAAGGAACATCTCAGTCAACCTGGTGCCAGGATCCTGGCCGGGGGGACAGATATTGTTCCAAGAATGCGTCAGGGCAAGTTTTCCGCGCCGATCCTGGTGGATACCAGCGGTGTACAGGCGATGCGTTTTATCGAAGATCAAGGTAGTGAGATTGTCCTGGGGGCATTAACGACCCATCAGGAAGTAGCTGATTCTGCCTTGCTGAAAAATATCAACCCAGCCCTGGTCACGGCAGCTGAAAGTATTGGCTGCCAGCAAACCCGCTGCAGAGGAACTCTGGGTGGGAATATAGCCAATGCCTCACCAGCGGCGGACACTATTCCACCATTATTGATCTTTGACGCAACACTTTTACTGCAAAGCCTGGGTGGGGATCGCAGGATCCCGTTGGAGAAGTTTTTACTCGGTCCGGGAGAGACTGATCTGCAGGAAGGGGAATTCATTCACAGCATATCCTTCAAGCCGATGATTGGATCATGGGGTTCTGCATTCATTAAAGTGGGAAAACGGGCCGGAATGGCAGTCTCTGTTGTAAATACAGCTGTAGCAGTTCAACTGAATGATAAAGGTAAAATCAGTGATATTCGGATAGCCCTCGGTTCAGTTGCTCCCACCGTTATCCGCTGTCGAAAAGTTGAGCAGTCCCTGATTGGTAAAGAACCAGAACCAGCATTGATGAAAGAAATTCATGAAGCTTGCCAGGAAGAGATCAGTCCGATCACTGACATCAGATCCACTGAAGAATATCGTGACCATGCTGCTGCAGTGATTATCCACCGGGCTTTGGAAAATGCAGTGGAACAGGCAGTGGGGAGGGGGCGATGAAAGAGATCTCAGTCGCTTTTCTCCTGAATGGAAATAAGACCGCGGTCATCAGCCTGCCCAACCGGACTCTGCTGGATGTGCTTCGGACGGATCTGGGATTAACCGGTGCTAAAGATGCTTGTGGAGGGGAAGGGGAATGTGGCGCCTGCACAGTCATCCTGAACGGGAAACCTGTCAATTCTTGTATGATCTTCATTGGGCAGGTAGAAGGTACTCAAATTACGACCATAGAAGGTTTATTGGAAAAAGGGGAGTATCATCGGCTTCAGAAAGCATTTGTTGAAGCCGGCGCGGTCCAGTGTGGTTTCTGCACTCCAGGCGCAATTCTAACAGCAAAAGCTTTACTGGATGAGATCCCTCACCCAACTGATCAGGAAATCCGGGAAGGCCTATCCGGAAATCTATGCCGCTGTACCGGGTATAACAAGATGATTGATGCCATCCATCTCGCTGAGCTAGGGGGGCTGGATGACTGATCAATTCCATACTGTCGGGAAATCCCTCCGTCGGAAAGACGCCTGGGATAAAACGACCGGTAAAGCTCTCTACACAGCTGATATTCCAATGGAAAATGTGCGGGTTGGATTGATTATCAGATCACCCCATCATTATGCCAGGATCCTGGAAATTGATAAAGAACGGTCGCTGGAGGTTCCAGGAGTTCTGGCTGTGTTAACGTCTGATGATATCCCAGGAGCCAAGGATTTCGGCCCCCTGATTCCTGACCAACCATCGCTTGCCAGAAGTGTTGTCCGCCATCTGGGAGAGCCGGTTGTATTGATCATTGCGGAAACCAAACAAGCCGCAGAGGAAGCTGCAAATCAGATCCAGATTTCATATGATCCTTTGACACCCGTATTCGATCCAATTCAGGCCGCAAAGGAAGATGCGCCCAAGCTACATCAGGATGGAAATATCATAACTGAATTGAATATTTGCGGTGGTGATATTGAGAAGGGATTTCAGGATGCTGAGCACATCCTAGAAGATACTTATAATTTGCCCCGGATTCATCCCGGTTATATGGAGCCGGAAACCTCCCTGGCAGTCTGGGGAGATGATCAAACCATCACGGTCTGGGTTAGCTCCCAGCATCCTTTTACTGATCAAGAGTTTATTGCTGCAGCCCTGGATCTCCCGGTAGGGAATGTCAGAGTAAAAAGTGGAGTGATCGGAGGAGCTTTTGGAGGGAAGGAAGACTCCAGTTTGTCAATCCTGACAGCCTTGGGAGCCTGGGCAATAAAAGGTGCTGTCCGGCTGGTCAACACTCGCCGAGAATCCTTTCTAGCCCATCCAAAAAGGCATCCTGCCCAGATCCACTATAAACTGGGTGCAAGGTCAGATGGCACATTTACAGCGTTGCAGGCAGAAGTTCATATGGATACTGGAGCTTACGCATCTTATGGTCCTGCTGTTGCTGCGATCTTGACAGAAACACTGGCCGGCTCCTATCGGATCCCAAATGTGCAAGTAGAAACTTTAGTTGTTTATACTAATTCTCCACTTTCGGGAGCGATGCGCGGTTTTGGCAGTCCGCAATCCCATTTTGCGGTGGAGAGTATGGTGGACACCATGGCTGAAGAAATTGGTATGGATCCGGTGCAGATCCGTCGAGCAAATATCCTCAAGGTTGGGGAAAGAATGTTCACGGGTGTGATCCTGAATGAAACGGCCACTGCACTGCCGATCTGTCTGGATAAAGCTCAAGATGTGATGGATCGATTCCAGGCAGTTGAGGTTTCTCCTGGCAAGAAAGCGGGAATTGGTATGGCCCTGGCAGCCCAGTCAATGGGTTTGGGCGCACATGTCCCTGATGACTCCACTCACCGGCTGGAATGGTCACCGGATGGCAAGGTTCTCATCCATCTCGGATCCCCAGATTTGGGACAGGGGTTGGCAATGGCTGTGGAACAGATCACAGCGGAAGCGCTGGGTTTGCCTTACAACCAGGTGGAATCTCTACCCCTGGATACGCTGGATAGACCCAACGGTAACACAACCTGCGCATCTCGGATGACCTATATGGCCGGTAATGCGCTGATCGACGCCTCTGAAAAATTGATCCTGGACCTGTTGTCACGAGCTGGTGAGATCCTGGAAGTACCCGCAGAAAAGTTAGTATATAAAGAAGGACAGATCATCAAAGAGGATGGAACAACGCTCCCCGTGGTTGAGTTCCTTGGCCGATTGGCAGAGGATTCCATCATCCTGACGAGTGAAAGTACATTCAGTTTCCCTTACCCTGAGGAAACAACTCCTCAGGATTTACCAATCGGAATGCCTCATGTCTTATATTGTTTTGGTGCTCAGGTTGCCAGGGTTGAGGTTGATCCGGATCTGGGAACTGTGGAAGTAACACATTTTGCCGCTATCCATGATGTTGGAAAGGTGATCAGTCAATCAGGCGTGGAAGGCCAGATCGAAGGCGCCGTTGCTACTGGTTTAGGTTATGCCTTGTATGAAACCATGTTGAAGAAGGATGACCAATGGGTTGATAGCTTTACTGAATATTTGCTTCCTACTTCCAAGGATTTACCAACCCATTACGAGAATATCATTTTGGAGATTCCAGAAGCCAGTGGTCCTTACGGGGCTAAGGGTATTGGCGAAATACCCTTGGTTCCGACTGCGCCGGCAGTTGCTAACGCGGTGAAGAAAGCTGTCGGAGTCAGGGTTAAAACATTACCAATTACCCCAGAACGTGTACTCGGTTTTGTTGATTGATCCATGTTATTTTTCTAGATAAGGCTGAAGCTTATGAGCAATTCTAATCAAGAGAAATGGGGACCGAAGCTCATTGACGCGTTGTTGCCCGTATTTGCCACGATAGCAGCACTGCTGGTAGGGGCAGTCATGCTTCTCCTTCTAAAGGTGAATCCGATCGAAGCTTATAGAGCGATGTGGGATGGAGCCTTCGGAAGCCAGAATGCTGTGGCAGAGACATTGACAAAGGCAACGCCTCTGTTGCTGGTTGGCCTTGGGATCTGCATATCTTTCCGCGGCGATGTAATTAATATCGGCGGCGAAGGCCAAATGATCGTGGGAGCTATCTTTGGCACCCTGATCGGAATAACCCTGGTAGATTGGCCCGGGTGGGCTGTTATTCCCCTTGCATTGATCACAGGTTTTATCGGTGGAGCGATCTGGGGTGGGATTCCGGGAGTATTAAAAGCCTATTTTAATGTCAATGAAATTCTCAGTACTGTGATGATGAACGCGATTGCTGTTCAGCTGATGAACTTCTTATTGAGGGGACCAATGATCGATCCTTCCCAGGCTGAGGTGGCTTCAAAAATTCCCCAGACGGCACGCTTACTTGATACTTTCCGATTGCCGCGCTGGGTTCCCACCAGGCTCCATCTTGGGGCGCTAATCGCTGTAGTATTAGCTTTTCTGGTTTATATTTTGCTTTGGCGGACAACCTGGGGCTACAGGATCCGGGCAGTAGGCCAGAATCCGGATGCCTCCAAATATGCTGGTGTGAAGGTCAGGAATTATATTGTGCTTGCGTTGATCTTGAGTGGCGCTTTCGCGGGCCTGGCAGGAGTGATGCAAGTATATGGTGTGAATTACCGCATGATTACTGACGGATCGGCATCCGGTTTTACGGGAAGCGCAGGCTTTAATGGAATTGTGGCCGCCCTGTTTGGAGGGTTGCATCCTATTGGAACAATTCCAGCTTCGATCCTGTTTGGTGCATTGCTAGTTGGCGCGAATAAAATGCAGCGGGTTGTGCAGGTACCCTCAGCATTGATCACTGCATTAAACGGTTTGGTTGTAGTATTTGTAGTTAGCAGTGAGATTTGGAGGCGCCGCCGTCAGAAAAAGCGGTTAGCTGCAGCTTCACCAGAAGGGGAGGGAATAACTCCTGAAGTATCTGATCATGGAGACTCTCCCGGCAATGAGAAGGAGGTGGAATCATGATTTCAGATCTCTTTTCCATGACTGTTCTTGTTGGAATTCTGGCCTCTGGTATCCGCCTGGCAACACCTTATCTATATGCCGCCATCGGTGAAACATTCGGCCAGCGAAGCGGTGTGTTGAATCTTGGTGTTGATGGACAGATGCTTATGGGCGCGTTCACTGCGTTCTATGTTGCTATCAAAACCGGAAACCTTTGGCTGGGGATCTTATCCGCGATGGTGGTCGGCGCCCTGATGGGACTTGCTATGGCCTTCGTCACTGTGAATTTGCATGCGGAACAAGGTATTAGCGGGATTGGGTTCTATTTATTTGGTTTGGGATTAAGCGATCTTCTATTCCAGAAACTTTTAGGCACTGTGGAAACTGTAAAGGGCTTTCGTAAGGTTCATATCCCTGTTTTGAGTGACCTACCGGTAGTGGGAGAGATCTTCTTCCGCCAAAATGTACTGGTCTATATAGCCTTTGCACTTGTTCCAATCGCCTGGTTCATCCTGAATAAAACGACCCTTGGTTTGAAGATCAGGGCAGTGGGAGAAAATCCAGAAGCGGCAGATTCTCTGGGAGTGAGCGTTGCTAGAATTCGATATTTCACGATCATTCTGGGCGGGACTCTGTCAGGAGTTGCTGGCGCATCAATGTCCATCGCCTTGGTAAATGTATTTCAACAGAACATGACCAGCGGGTTAGGTTTTATCGCGGTTGCCCTGGTATATTTCGGTGCCTGGCGGCCGTGGGGAGTGTTGGGAGGAGCGCTGTTATTCAGTTTAGTAAACTCCCTCCAGCTTTGGGTCCAGGTCTTGGGGATCCCTATCCCATCTGATATTGCAGTAATGATGCCTTATATATTAACAATCCTGGTACTGGTTGCGACCGTATCGAGAGTGCGGGCACCATCTGCACTTACTAAACCATTTGAACGAGCGGATTAAAAAAAACGTCTGGAGGTGATCACGGAAAAATATTTGTACAACAAGAAAGTTTATTTTATTTCTCAATGATAAGGAGAAGAACATGAAGAAGTTCAGATTACTGTTTACGGTATTGCTTTTGTTAGCTGTTTTGCTTGGTGCTTGCAAAGCTAAAGAACCAGCCATGGAAGAAACAAAAGAACTCTTCCGGGTAGCAGTTGTGATGCCTAGCGCGATCAATGATCTGGCGTTCAGCCAGAGTATGTATGATGCGCTGTTAACCATCCAGAGTGAAATGGGTGGTGAAGAGGCAATGGAAATCGTTTACTCTGACGGTATGTTTGTGGTGGATGATGCCGCCGCAGCGATCCGTGATTATGCCACAGAAGGTTATGACCTTGTGATCGCCCATGGTTCCCAGTACGGCAGTTCTCTCCAGGAAATCGCTCCTGATTTCCCCGAGACTAGCTTTGCCTGGGGCACCACGGTTGACACATTTGGCATTGGCAATATCTTCGCTTACGAAGCTGCCTCTGATCAGGGTGGATATGTGAACGGCGTGATCGCAGCCAGTTTATCCGAATCTGGTGTGCTGGGCGTTGTTGGCCCAATTGAAACGGGTGATGCCAAACTTTACGTGGATGGATTTGTCGCTGGTGCAAAAGCTACCAATCCTGACGTTCAGGTAAATGTTAACTACATTGGCTCGTTCTCCGATGTCGCTCTGGCGTCTGAAGCTGCCAATACTCATGTGGCAGCCGGTGCGGATGGACTGACTGGAACTGCCCAGATGGTTGTGGGTGCTATTGGCGTAGCGGAAGAAAACGGCGCCATGTGGTTTGGCACCCAATCTTCCCAGACTGAATTGGCACCAACAGTTGTAGTCGCCAACCAGGTGTATCGTTGGGATGTTGTCCTTAATGAGATCATGGATCTGATGAGCGAAGGAACACTGGGCGGCACATCATTTGTGATCGGCCTGGCCAATGGCGGAGAAGTTATGGACTTCAATGCTGATTACGAAATGCCTGCAGAGGTAAAGAGCTTGGCTTTGGATACCATAAAAGGTATCATCGATGGTTCCATCACCATTGAATTTGCTGAGTAAGGGTAATTTGTAGATTGATGTAAATGTTATGCCCCCTTCCTTGTTCTAAACCAACATGGAAGGGGGATAATAAAGGAATTTGTGAGAAGCCTGGAGGTCAGGTTCGATTGGATCCTGTTCTCCCGGGTTTATCATAAATAAAATGTAAAAAAAGGGTCTCTTATGGCTGATTCAAACATACTTCCTTCCGGACATACGCGGATTGACCATCTGGACATGCAAGGAATCACAAAAAGATTTCCAGGTGTGTTAGCCAACGATAATGTCGACTTCAGCGTCCGATCAGGTGAAGTTCACGCATTATTGGGCGAAAACGGTGCCGGGAAAACAACTTTGATGAAGGTTCTTTATGGTATGTATCATGCCGATGAAGGACAAATCTTACTTAATGATGAGCCGGTGGAAATCCTCTCCCCAACAGATGCGATCAGTCAGGGAATTGGAATGATCCATCAGCATTTCATGTTGGTCGAATCACTCACGGTTGCAGAAAATGTCGCACTGGGACTGAAATCATCCCGAGAGCCACTGACCGATCTTGATAAAGTATCTGATAGGATCCTTGAGTTAGCAAATATCTATGGCCTAGATATTGATCCCAAGGTATATATCTGGCAGCTTTCAGTTGGACAACAGCAGCGAGTGGAAATTATCAAAGCCCTATATCGTGGCGCAGCGCTGCTGATCTTGGACGAACCCACCGCCGTTTTAACCCCACAGGAAGTGGACGAATTCTTCTTGATCATCCGGGAAATGGCCAAGGATGGACATGGGCTGATCTTTATCTCTCATAAATTACATGAGGTGATCGACATCAGCGATCGGGTTTCTGTTCTGCGCGATGGTAAAAAAGTAGGCACCTACCAAACCAAAGACGCCACTAAGGCGGATTTGGCACGCTGGATGGTTGGTAGAGATGTCGATTTCCGACCGGCAATTGAAAAGGTTGAGCTGGGAGGTATTCGTCTTAAAGTAATCGATGCCTCATGCCAGAGTGATCGGGGAACCCCTGGCCTTGAAAACGTCAGTCTGGAAGTCCAATCAGGAGAGATCCTCGGTATTGCTGGTGTTTCTGGAAATGGACAGCGGGAACTTGCTGAAGTGATCACAGGTTTGAGAGATATCACTGGCGGCCGAATAGAACTAGATGGAATGGATATTACGAAACTGTCACCTATAGATAGAACGGATCGAGCGCTGTCTTACATTCCCGAAGAAAGGATGAAGGATGGCATTATCAAGAATTTTACAGTGGCAGAGAACCTGATCTTGAGAGAACATCATAAAAAACCGTTTTCCAGTGGAGGCATGCTAAATTTAAAAGCTATTGCATCTCACAGCGCTGATCTGATCACTAATTTCCAGATCAAGACGCCCTCCCAAGAGACTCCTGCTAAAAGTCTGTCAGGAGGAAATATTCAGAAAGTTGTAGTTGCTCGAGAACTCTCCCGGGAACCGAGGGTGATCATTGCCGCTCAACCAACCCGTGGTTTGGATGTTGGCGCAACGGAATATGTTCGGGAGCGTTTGTTGAAGGAGCGGAAATCAGGTACTGCCATTCTCCTAATTTCCGAGGATCTGGATGAGATTTTTGCTTTGGCGGACCGGATTGCAGTGATTTATGAGGGCCAGATCATGGGCATCGTTGGTAGAGAAGAGGCCACACCTGAAAAATTAGGTTTATTAATGGCTGGAGTAAAAGAAGGAGCATAAGTTTATGGGAAGTTTTATAGGTTATAAGTGTTCAATTTGCGGCACTGAATATCAACCGGATGAAGTGACATATACCTGCCCAAAGGATAACGGGATACTGGATGTAGTGCTTGATTATCCAGCTTTAAAGAAGAAGAAGACTGATGAGTTGATCCTAAAGGAAGAACCCTCCCTGTGGCGTTATTTTCCTTTGATCCCTGTGAAGGAGTTGATCGGCGACGGCACAACCTTGCGGTCCGCCGGCTGGACACCTGTTTTCTCTCCTCCTCAGATCAAGGATAAACTGGGATTGAAACAGCTGTGGATCAAAGATGAAAGCAGCAATCCAACCGCTTCATTTAAGGATAGGGCCAGTGCGATCCTGGTTGCTAGAGCCAAAGAGATCGGTGCAGAAGTGATCGTAACTGCTTCTACCGGGAATGCGGGTGCAGCTCTGGCAGGTATGGCTGCAGCAGTGGATCAGGAATCGGTTATCTTCGCACCAAAAACTGCACCACCTGCAAAGATCGCTCAACTGTTGATCTATGGAGCCCGGGTGATCCTTGTAGATGATAATTATGATGCCGCATATAAGATATCCCTGGAAGCATCCGAGGAATTTGGCTGGTATAACCGCAATACTGGCTACAATCCCTTCACGGCCGAAGGGAAAAAGACAGCTGCCTATGAAATTTGGGAGCAGGTACTGCTCACCAACCAACTCGATCGACCCTTATGTGTTTTTGTCTCTGTTGGTGATGGGAATATCATATCTGGAATTCACAAGGGGTTCAAAGACTTATACGAGATCGGTCAGATCAAAGTGATGCCGCGTATATTTGGCTGCCAGTCTACTGGTTCGGCGGCAATATACAACGCCTACAAATCAGGAAAAGAGGAAATTATTCCTGTACAGGCGACCACCATGGCAGACAGCATCTCCGTGAACCTGCCCAGCGATGGTCTTAGGGCTTTGCGGGCTGCTACCCAGACTGAAGGAGCTTATATCGCTGTGGAAGATCAGAAGATCCTGGAAGCGATCTCCGATCTGGGTGCCGTTGGCATTTTTGCTGAACCGGCTGGCGCAACTGCCCTTGCTGGCTTGAAGACTGCCCTCCAGGAAGGGCTTGTAGGTGCAGAGGATCCCATTTTGGTTATAAATACTGGAAGCGGATTAAAAGATGTGAAGGCCGCCAGGCAGGCTGCCGGCGAAGCGCCGGTTATCAAACCGACCCTGGAAGAAGTGAAAAAACTTCTAAAAGGCTGATCCCTGGATTATCCAGGAAAGGCAGAGTTATTATGACATCCAAACCAACCTATACCATCATTGCCCCGATATACAATGAGATCGACAATATTCAAACTTTGTATACACGGGTATGTGAGGTGATGGATTCAACAGGAGAACCCTGGGAATTTGTGATGGTTGATGATGGATCATCAGATGGATCCACTGACGCTATCCTGGAACTTAAGAAAAAAGATGACAAAATTGTCCCAGTGATCTTTGCTCGCAATTTTGGCCATCAGATTGCTGTAACCGCAGGTTTGGACTACAGCCAGGGGAAAGCTGTGACCATCATTGACGCGGATTTGCAGGATCCACCTGAAGTCATTCTCGCCTTGATCGAAAAATGGAAGGAAGGCTACGAAGTCGTTTATGCCACCCGGTCCAAACGTGAAGGAGAAACCTGGTTTAAGCGTTTCACTGCTTCAGTGTTTTACCGCTTGATCCAACGTATCACGGATATAAATCTACCAATGGACACTGGGGATTTTCGGTTATTGGACCGCAAAGTTGTTGATGTAATGGGTGGAATGCGGGAAAAACACCGTTTCTTGCGAGGGATGTCAGTTTGGGTTGGTTTCCGACAAACCGGAGTGGAGTATGAAAGAGCGGAAAGATTAGCGGGGGAAACTAAATACCCGCTCAAAAAGATGTTCCAGTTGGCCAGCGATGCCATCACGGGATTTTCATACTTCCCACTGCAGCTCGCCACTTACCTGGGTTTTGCCTTTACAGGAATCAGCTTTCTTGCTATCCTTGCGCTGATAATTTTGCGTCTGGTTGGATCACAATTCCTGATGGGGCAGGCAGCTACCCTGATAGCAGTTTTATTTCTGGGTGGAGTACAGTTGTTATCGATAGGCATGATAGGGGAATATATTGGAAGATTATATGATGAAGCAAAAGGAAGGCCGCTGTATACAGTCCGTGGTGATCTGGAGGTGAAGTAAGAATAGGTAAGATAATATCAGTTTTCATAAGTTGAAAAATTAGTGTTTACCAATATTGGAAAGGAAAATAAAATGATTGATTTGAGAATGGATAAGAAACAATTGGAAAGAACAGTAGAACGGGCAAAAGAGCAGAATATTATCATTCCTACTTTTGCACAAATGAAGAACCCGGATCTGATTCCGGATAGTGTAAAGGAAGAACTTAAAAAGATCGGATTGTGGGATATCACATCCCGCAACCTGTTCCGGATCACCTGGAAAAACGAGCCGGTAGCACAGGGCGGCGGGTATGGTGGCGTAAATTTTGTGGAACTGCCTTCCAGCTTAACCGGTGTTGACGCCAGAATTATTGCCCTGGTCGGGAAATGGTTCCCCACCGGAGCCCATAAAGTTGGCGCAACCTTTGGCTGCTTGGTACCCCCGTTGGTCACCGGCCAATTTGATCCCACTTACCACCAGGCTGTTTGGCCTTCCACAGGCAACTACTGCCGCGGTGGGGCCTACGATGCTTCCCTTTTGGCCTGTGAATCCATCGCCATTCTTCCGGAAGGTATGAGCCGGGAACGTTTTGAATGGCTTGAAAAGGTAGCTGGTGAAGTGATTGCTACTCCGGGCTCCGAGAGCAATGTCAAGGAAATTTATGACAAAGTCTGGGAACTGCGTGGAGAACGAGACAATGTCTTTGTCTTCAACCAGTTTGATGAGTTTGGCAATTACCTGTGGCATTATGAGATCACCGGTCACGCTATGGAAGAGGTTCTGCAGCAAGCAATGGGACCGAATGATGAATACCGTGGTTTATGTCTCACAACCGGTTCTGCTGGAACGCTGGGCTGTGGTGATTACTTGAAACAACTCTTCCCTGGCAGCAAGAACGTTGCTGGCGAGGCGCTGCAGTGCCCGACTTTGTTAGAAAACGGCTATGGCGCCCACCGCATTGAGGGGATTGGTGACAAACACGTTCCCTGGATCCATAACGCAAAGAACACAGATATGATCATGGCCATTGATGACAACGCCGTGGTCAACCTGGCCCGTCTGTTTAATGAACCAGCAGGCCACAAATACCTGGTAGAAAAAGGTGTTCCCCAAGAATTGGTTGGTCAACTTGACCTGTTGGGATTCTCCAGCATTGCCAATACTATTATGGCAATCAAGATGGCCAAGTACTATGAAATGGATGAGAGCGATATCGTCCTGACCGTCTGGACCGATTCTATGGAATTGTACGAAAGCCGCCTGAAAGAGATGCATGACGAAGCCGGCGAGTATACCGAGATGGATGCCGGACGCACCCATGCCCGCTACTTGGAGGGAATAACCCCCAATTTCCTGCAAGAGTTGACTCATGAAGACCAGCGCCGGGTTCATAACCTGAAATACTTCACCTGGGTTGAGCAGCAGGGTAAAACCTACGAAGAGATCCAATCCCAGTGGTATGATAAAGATTACTGGACTAATTTCCAGGAGCAAATCCCTGAAATCGACGAGTTGATCACTGAGTTCAACGGTAAAGTCGGGTTGATCTAGAGTAAATTTTGCCTTAGGAAAAAGGATACGGTTTCCGTTGAGAAACCGTATCCTTTTTTGTTAATAACAGATCCCTTATCCTATTGATTAACCAGGAGCTCAAAATCTATAATAAACTCAAAGGGGGAAAACCATGAACGAATCGTATTTGTCACCGGATGCTTTAATCCTAGTTGCGATCATACCCACACCGGAAGATTTCCAGGTCGCCAGGGTCTTAGGCTGGTATCGGATCCCATCCCGGACCGCACCGCGGATCTTGAATGTAGATTTTTTGGCATTTTATCAGCCAGCATCTTTCCAGACGAACAGGTGAAGGATTGAATTCCTGGCACCGGTATTGGGCCATGAACTAACAACCCGAGCTGAATTACTTCAGGATGAAGTTGACCATCCCCGAGCGGATGAAGAATACTTTAAGGTCCAGCTTGGATCTGTGAAGCCCTTGAGACATCCTATCGGGGCTGGGGATTGGAAGCGTTTTACTTTTTTGTACACTACAGGTGAATATCTTCGTGGGGCAAA
>CAYORF010000054.1:0-18506 GCA_964406305.1 uncultured Anaerolineales bacterium
CCCGGTACATTCTTGGTGCAATCTACTGGTACATTTTAGCCTGCAAACTGACACAGGGGAAATGCTCTCAAAACCCCCTCGCGATTGAACCCGAGATCCCTGGTCTGGTCCCCTACTCAACATCTACGTAGCAAATAATGAGCAGTAATAGAACAAGCTCCAGATAAATCAAAACACCCATGTTAAAATCAATACTGCTTACTGATCACATAAAACTATTTACCAAAATAGGCGGAAGGCGGATATGAACAGATGCGAATGGAGCGGGAGTGATCCCCTTTACATCTCTTATCACGACGATGAATGGGGTGTTCCCGTACATGATGACAGGCTCTTATTTGAGTTCCTGATCCTAGAAGGTGCCCAAGCTGGCCTGAGTTGGCTGACGATTCTGAAGAAAAGAGACAACTACAGGAAGGCGTTTGATGGCTTCGATATTGATCGCATCGCTAACTATAAGGAAACAGACCTGAAACGCCTGCTCGCTGATGCCGGTATCGTCCGCAATCGACTAAAGATTGAATCGGCCATAAAGAACGCTCGGGGTGTTCTTGACATCCAGGAGGAGTATGGATCTCTCGACTCATATCTCTGGCATTATGTTGATGGGATCCCCAAACAGAATACCTGGAAATCCATGGCGGAGCTTCCCGCGAAAACAGAGCTGTCCGAGGTGATGAGCAAGGACCTGAAGAAACGTGGGTTCAATTTTGTCGGTCCAACGATCTGCTATGCTTTCATGCAAGCAGTTGGCATGGTAAACGACCACACTACTAACTGCTATCGATACAAAGAAATCAAGGAACTTGCGTAATCCGGCATATCTAATTCTGCAAGAGACCATTATGAATTATATAAATAAACTAGATCAACTATTTCAAGAACTTGAAGATAAAGACGAATTTTCCGGAGTGGTGCTTATTACAAAGGGGGAGGCCGAAATATATTCAGGCGCATTTGGATATGCAAGTCGATCCTGGAAAATTAGAAATGATCTGGATATTCGGTTTGATACAGCATCCATTACTAAATTATTTACAACCGCAGCCATATTGCAGTTGATTGACAAAAAGCTGCTGGCTTTTGAAACCAGCGCAATTGAGTATTTGGAACTAGAAGGAACAAAAATATCGGGGGAAGTAACTATCTTTCATCTGCTGACGCATACATCAGGTATTGGGGATGATTGTGAAGAAGAAGCAGGCGAAGTGTACGAAGATCTCTGGAAAACAAAACCTAATTACTCAGTTAGGAATACTAAGGATTTCTTACCGCAATTCATATACAAAGAACCCAATTTCGCGCCAGGGGAAGGATGCCGCTACTGTAACTGCAGCTTTGTATTATTGGGGTTGATGATCGAAAAAGCATCCGGTATGCCTTATCGGGATTACGTTCGGGAAAACATATTTGAGAAAGCCAGTATGTCTCATTCGGACTTCCTGGCTATGGATCGTGTCCATGAGAAAGTTGCCGAAGGATGCGATCCGATCAGAAATGAAGATGGGGAAATCGAAGGCTGGAAGAAGAATATCTATTCATATCCGCCGATTGGATCTCCGGATGGCGGCGCCCATGTCACTGCCAGAGATCTCGATCGCTTTCTGAGGGCAGTCCAGTCTGGAAAACTACTCTCAAAAGAATTATCAGAAGCTTTTCTAACTCCTCGCATAGATTACAGAGAAAAAGATGGCTGGGTAATGAAGTATGGATATTGTTTGTGGTTTTACGTAGAAAATGATGGGAAGATAGTTTGTTTTCAAAAGGAAGGCATCAACGCCGGTGCCAGCGGTCTAATTCGACATTTCCCCGAACAAGATATCAATGTAGTTATTCTTTCAAATATGGAAGAAGGGGTTTGGGGGCCAATTCAAAAGATCCATAAGCTTGTAGTTGATGGAAATTTTGACTAGGCACAACATTATTTAGCGAGATGTCGTAACAGCACATAACTCCCATTCCGCGAGATCGATATGCTTGGGAGGGTGTACACTTGCTAACTAAATTAGAAGGAAAAGAATGATGCCACATAAACCGACTCTAATAATCCTATTGATTTGCCTGGTTTTGCTTTCGAGTGCCTGTAGCGGCTCCGATGCTGATATACCTACAAAAGTTGTTGTCGCCGAATCTCTAACACCTGAAGTTATCCCCCCAACACTGACTGCAACTGTCCAAACACCCGAAAATGAACCAACCAGGACTCCCCGGTCGTTTTCACCGGCCCAGGGTGAATCCTTGATCAGTGATAAAAATGAGTTCTTTACTGCCGCAGGAAACTGCGTGGCCTGCCACAAAAATAATATCGACGAGGCCGGCAACGACGTGTCATTTGGTGAATATTGGCAAAGTTCAATGATGGCAAATGCCGCCAAAGATCCTTACTACCTTGCTGGGGTCAGTATGAATATCGACCGTTTTCCAGAATACAGCGCGGCAATCGAATCCAAATGCAGTACATGTCATATGCCTATGGCCCATCTCAGTGATTCTTTTTATGGGGAAGAAAGCCTCATCTTTGGCACTGAGGGCTACCTTGACTCTCAGCATCCACTTCACAAAATGGCGTTAGATGGTGTCTCCTGCACCGCTTGCCATCAGATCCAAGATGAAGAATTGGGCGAATTTTCAAGTTTCAGCGGCGGCTTTACGATTGACAATATTACAGCAATGGGAGCTAGAACTCTATTCGGCCGTTTCGATCTTCACCAATCCAGTCAAAATATGATGGCGAAATCTTCCGGTTTTATATCCCAACAAAGTGATCACCTATTCGAATCAGAATTATGTGCTACCTGCCATAATCTCTACACTCATTACGTTCTCGAGGATGGCACTTTCAGCGATGAGTGGTTCCCTGAACAGACACCCTACACTGAATGGTTGAATTCAGATTTCGCCTCCCAATCCACGTGCCAGGATTGCCATATGCCAACAGCGGAAGGCAGCGTGGTTCTCTCCAGCATGGGTCCCGGCGGCCCACGAAGTCCTTTTGCCACACACGGTTTTGTAGGTGGCAATGTCTATATGCTGGGCATACTGAAAGATTTTGGTGGTGAGCTTGGTGTCCAGGCCAGGGCCGAGCATTTTGATGCCACTTTAGAACGAACCCTGACCCACTTGCAATCCAATACGGCAGAACTCAGTATTAGCCCTCCAGTTCTGGAAAACTCGCTATTGAGTTTTGATATTACAACAAATAACTTCACTGGACACAAGCTTCCGACAGGGTATCCATCCCGCCGAGTATGGCTCCATGTCAGGATTGAAGATGGGGATGGACAACTGATCTTTGAATCAGGAGCAGTGGAAGAAAGTGGAGCTATCATCGGCAATGACAACGATGAAAATCCTCTAGCGTTTGAAACCCATTACAACGAAATCACCAGCCCGGACCAGGTGCAAATCTACGAATCCCTCATGCATGATGTATCCGGGGACCTGACCACAGTACTGCTTTCGGCCTCATCATACAGCAAGGATAATCGATTGCTTCCAGAAGGTTTCGATAAAACCTCCGTTACCGATGATATTGCACCTTATGGGGATGCTTTGACCGATGACAACTTCTCTGGGGGTGGAGATAGTGTAACTTATCAAATTGACACAGGAAGTTCCGATGGGCCATTCCTGGTTAACGTAGAATTACTCTATCAATCGATTTCATTCCGCTGGGCAGAGGATCTAAGCACATATGATACTCAGCCAAGCCAACTGTTTACCGACTATTACAACACGCAATCAAACCAGTCAGTAGTACTTGCTGTTCAGTCCACTCACAGTGATTAGCTCTGGCCAGTGAAGCTGTCTGTTAAGCAGATAAGATTAAATTCTCATAACCATGAAACGTTTCTTGTATTCGATCGCTAAAACCTGGATAGGCGGAACCATTCTTCACTGGATCTTTGCCTATTTTAGTTTTGCTATCCCTGGAGAGAAACTGATTGAGACCGATACGCTAATAGCCTTCCATCATCCATCCCCTTCATATCCTCTCCATATCCTGATCGTTCCTAAGGACAAGTTCCGTTCTATAATGGAATTACCATCAGATGGATCAGTTTTTGAAATTGGTCTGTTTAAAGCTGTAAAAGAGTTAGTCCAAAGGTTTGGCCTCGAAGCATGTGGTTATCGATTAATTGCGAATGGTGGCAGTGCCCGGGAAGTGGATCATCTTCACTTTCACCTTGTATCTGATGATTACGAGGGCGATATTTCATCCCGTATTAACTCTCGCTCTGCTTGACAGCAGTTTTTAGGACCAGGAGACTTTGAGAATGGGGGACGGGGTAGTGGGCATTAGTAATAATGTGGTTGCTGATTTCTAATATCAGGGAGGGTCGATGGAAGAATGGGACGAGTGGCAGAAGGTCTATACATATGGAACTTTTGTAATGTGGCCACCTGAACCTGCCAGAGATGTTGTAAATCGGCTTCGCCAAGAATATGATCCAGTATCACAATCCTTTTGTGGGGCTCATATCACTCTCGCTCAACCTTTCCTGCGTCAACCAAGCAGCAACGAATGGGACAAATTGTCTGAGGTAGTATCAGGTTTCGAATCGTTTGAAATCCGCTATGGTCCAATAAATACGTTCCTTCCTTATCCATGTATCTGGTATGAAATTCATCCTTCAGAACTGGTGCTGGCAATCCGCCAGACGCTCCACGCGACCGGCATGTTCAATCTCGACCTTCCGCATATAGACGATTTTATTCCCCACACGACCATAACTGAAGGTCAATCTGATCTTAAGGTTACCGAAGATCTATTTAGAAAACTCAGAGATGAGATCTCAGGAGGAACGTTTATTTGTTCTGAGATCGCTCTTATCGTTCCTGACCATCACTTCCATTTTGGGATTCAAAGGCGATTGCCGTTGCGGAAATGGAATACTGGCAAGCAGAAGTAATATCAAAATCCGGTTGCTTAGATCAAGGCCATTTTAACAGAAGACAGGAAAGAAACATGACCCAGTCAAAAAAACGCTATCGGCTCCTTTTTACTGGATTGCTGCTCCTATTGACAGTTATTCCCAGAGATAATGCCAGGGCTGACGTAGGGGTTCCGCCCGCTCCTTCAGCAACCGTCGCAGCTGCAGATCTAACAGAATCGGACACCGCGGCAGAATCCCCGTCAGATAATTTTTCTCCCTCCTTTTCTCTGATAATGGGGATTGGTTTCATCGGAACTGCTATTGTGCTTATCGTATTTGCAGTCAAGCGGAGGGAGAGTAACGATTCCCCCTGATGCAACCGCGGATAACTGACCGATGACGGAAGACGGGATGAAGTTTACTATAACTCTTTTGTGATAGTTAAGGAACTATTTTTGAACACACAAGTAAGAATTAAAGCAGAACTAATAGCTCCATGTGGAATGAATTGTGCGATTTGTATGGGGCATCTCCTAAGAGACGAAAACATATGCCCAGGTTGCCGGGGGGATGATGCAAATAAACCAGGAATTTGTGTTAGATGCGTAATTGCGAACTGTGATTATTTAGAAAACTCCAAGTCTAAATATTGTTCTGATAAGTGCGATATATTTCCCTGTACAAGGTTAAAGAGTTTAGATAAAAGATATCGAACCAAATACGATATGAGTATGCTTGAAAATTTGAAACATATTGAGGAGCTGGGTATTAGGGCATTTGTTAGAAATGAAAAAGTTAGATGGACCTGTGCAGAATGTGGTGGCCTTATCTGTGTTCATCGAGGTAGTTGTTCTAATTGCGGAAAAAATGGGCCTTAGTCATTTCACTGGACTTACCCTGCACTGCGTTATTAAACCCCATGAGATGAATTTTGATACTTCTTACAAACAAGGAAACAAAAGGTGAAACAATCAATAGTCCATATTGCTTTAGTTGTCCAAGACTACGACGATGCCATCGAATTTTATACTGATAAATTAAATTTTCAATTAATAGAGGACACTTATCAGCCAGAACAAGATAAACGTTGGGTTGTTGTATCTCCTCCTGGATCAACAGGAACAACGCTCTTATTAGCAAGAGCCTCAAATCCCGAGCAGGAATCATTCATCGGCAATCAAACAGGGGGAAGAGTGTTTTTGTTCCTGAATTCCGATGATTTTTGGCGAGACTACAATGACATGGTCTCCAAAAGCATTAAATTTATCAGACAGCCAAAAGAAGAAACCTATGGTACGGTTGCGGTCTTTGAAGATTTGTATGGAAATCTGTGGGATCTTCTCCAGCTGAATGAGGATCATCCCATTTTGAAATGAACCGTGTAATAATCGCGGTGACGAATCGCCCGGGTCAGACTAGCACCGCTGATCTCTTCATTAAGCCACACTAAAAAACCGCTAGATCTACAAGGATCAAAAATGTCGCAAATCATATTTGGTAATCGCATTAGTAAAAACCTCCCTTTATTAGTTGGAAGCTCTGCCCAGATCTATGATTCAACGGGTGAAAAGATCTTACTCACAAAACGAGGAGATAACGGACGTTGGTGCCTTCCTGGCGGCCAGTTGGATTCTGGCGAGAGTGTATCTGAAACATGCGCCCGGGAAGTTATGGAAGAAACCGGATTGGTTGTCGAGGTTGGGCATTTAATTTCAGTCTACTCAAGCCCGAACATGGTACTTTCCTATGATAATGAACACAAATACCAGGTCATCTCTTTTCACTTTGAGGTAACCATAATTGGGGGCGAGCTTGGCTTGAGTAATGAAACAACTGAAGTTGGCTATTTCTCACATCATGAAATCAAAAATATGGATGTAATGGAACATCATCTACAACGTATAGATGATTCCCTATTGGGGAAAAAGGAAACAATCGTAAGATAAAGTCCATACCCGATCATATTACCGGGTATCTATTTACATTCTTCCTGATTTTTCCCAGCCCTCAGCACCCCGAGAAAGGTAATGCTATAATAAAAAATGCGTTTCTCCACCTTACTACAACCTGTTTAAGGAGGTTCTTCAATGTCTGACAAAGCCCAGGGTTTTACACTCAGCGATGAACATAAAATGATCCAAAAGGCTGCCCGCGATTTTGCTGAAAAGGAAATCAAACCGATCGCTGCCGAATTTGATGAGAGCGGCGACTTTCCTTCAGAAACCATCAAAAAGATGGGAGAAATGGGTTTTATGGGCATAGAAGTGCCGGAAGAGTATGGCGGAGCGGGTATGGACACACTGGCCTATGTCTTGGCCCTGGAAGAGATCTGCAAAGCAGATGCCTCTCATGGAACAATTATGTCAGTAAACAATTCCCTCTTCAATTATGCCTTCATGAATTTTGGCACGGAAGAGCAAAAAAAGAAATTTATGATGCCAGTCGCAAAAGGTGAAAAAATCGGAGCATATTCCCTCACAGAACCCATGTCCGGTTCAGATGCAGGAACGATGAGCAGCCGGGCTGTCAGGGAGGAGGATGAATATATCATAAATGGTCGTAAGTCATGGGTTACTGGCGGACCTGTAGCGGATTACGTCCTGCTTTACACTATGACAGATCCAGAAAAAAAACACCGCGGTGTGACCGCCTTTATCATTGATGCTGAACAACCAGGATTCATAAGATCGAAAAAAGAACCGAAGATGGGCATCCGCGCCTCTGCAACAAGTGAAATTGTTTTTGAGAATTATCGATGCCCTGTAGAACACCGTTTGGGGGAAGAAGGGGAAGGTTTTAAAATCGCCATGACCGTTCTCGATGCCGGCAGGATCGGCATTGGTGCTCAAGCTTTGGGAATCGCGGAAGCGGCTTATGAAGCCAGTGTGGAATATGCAAAAGAACGGGAAGCATTTGGAAAAAAGATCGGGCAGTTCCAAGGAGTTTCCTTTCAACTAGCGGATATGAAAACGCGGATCGAAGCTTCCAGGCTCCTTCTTTATCAAGCGGCGTTCGCCAAGGAAAATAATAAAGTCACTGGCATCAGATTCACTTTAGAGGCTTCCATGGCAAAACTATTTGCCTCTGAGACGGCCACTTTCTGCGCCGATGCCGCGGTCCAGATCCACGGCGGTATGGGATATTCCAAGGAACTTCCTATAGAAAGATACTACCGGGATGCGAAGATCACGGAAATTTACGAAGGAACCAGCGAGATCCAACGCATGGTTATTGCCCGCCTTGAAACGGGTTTGAGATAATCGAAGATTCGTCCAATAATATTCAAGAATATTAGGGGTCGCTATGAATGCTACGATGTACACCTTGATCATTATTGTAGTGTGGGTTGGGATCACAGGTTTCTTGGTCTGGAAATTAAACAAGTATCGTAGCACCAAGGCTTACCAGAAGAACGATAATTGGTTTCTAAGATTTCTAAAACAGGAAGAGAAATTTTTCCTGAAAATTGAGACAGGGTTTAGTAACCTAATTAAGCGTATCAATCTTGAAAAAATAATATCGTCACAAGCTATTGAGATCATCCTGCTCGGCGTTTGGGCCTTTTGGGTTGGGCGGGAATATCTGAATTTTAATCCCTATATGTGGCCAATCGGGAGAGAGTTCGGGGTTCAGGTAATTTCCCACAATTTCTGGAATCAAGTCATAGAGTGCGGGAGCTGTGCTCTTTGGAATGGCAGTATTAACGGGGGATTCCCTGCCCTGGCTGACACTTTTGGTTCTGCGTTCCACCCTCTGGTAATGATTTCCACATTATTATTTGGAATTGTCAACGGGGTAAAGGTGGCAACGATCCTCAGTCTGTGGATTATGGGGATCTCGCAGTGGGGAATCGCCCATCTGCTGGGAGCACGAAGAGCAATCCGGGTTTGGAGTGGTGCTTTAGCTATTGTAGGAGGTCACATACTGGGAAGATTAGAGCTAGGCGCATTTGGCCTCATCCTCTCAACTTCAATGGCCGTCTTGACGATACTGAGCCTGATGAATTTCATTAAGAAGAGAACTAAAGGGTCCATGCTCTTTTTTGCTTCTTCAATCACCCTATTACTCTTGTCCGGCCATGGATATTTTCAATTAGCCATTCTCTCCTGGTTAGTGATTGTTTTTCTATTGGTGATCATTAAACAGCCTGCTGCAGAAAAAAGAAAGTTTGCGGTCGCCCTCGTCTTAGGGGTGCTAATTGCTTGTGTCGTCATCATTCCAATTCTACATTTCTCTCAAAATGTCGATAAATGGCACGATGATACTCCAAGTATCAATCAAAAAGTAGAATACATCCCTCTTAATCTAGTCATCCATGATTGGGATTTTTATATCAATAAATCCCTAGAAAAGTCGCCGTTTCCCTACCTAACTAACATCTATATCGGATGGGTTCCTGTGATCCTGGCAATTCTTGCTCTGGCATTACCAAAAGACGAGAAAAAACCCTACCTGTCAATATTAGCAAGTTGCGTCCTATTCTTCCTGTTTTTAGCAAGCGGAATACCTTTTAGATGGGCTGCAAAGATTTTTCCCTTTATTTCAGGGATCCGTCATTTTCAATTGATCTCTGGTTTGATGGTACCTGCAATTATCGGACTGGCATCATTCAGCGCTGAACAACTTTTAAGTCTGGAATGGCCCACATTCAATTTATCTTACACTTCTGGGAAATCGGTGTTTACATTCCCCGGTCGATGGTTGTTATTCATATCATTGGTGTTTTCTATCTACTCCAGTTACGAATTCAATCACAAATTCATAGAACTGAAAAACACAAACGATGTTTATCAGATAATTTCCAAGGTTCCAGAAACAGACTCACAATGGATGGCAACTCCGTATGGAGAACACTGGTGGGTATTACCCGCAATTGAACATAACCTAAAAGTTACTGACGTGATTTATCCCTGGTGGTGGAAAAACCGTGTGAACCCTAAGCCATATCTGCAAATGACCCAATCCAATCCAATGGAAGGCATGGTTACCGCAGGAGTCATAAACAACTTCCCGATATATACAAATTCTGACAATCTTTATGCCTATGTTGATACCGGTGAGAATCAATTACCCTGTAAAGTAACTTCAAACGGCGGTGTAATAACTGCGTATTGCCGTACTATCAGACCAGGTCAGCTCGTAATCAAGGAACATAACTGGAACGGCTGGAAAGCCTGGCGGGACGGTAGGAGAATTATGATCCGCAATGATAATTGGATTTCTGTGGATGCGATAGGAGGAGAACATATTTATACTTTCCGCTATATCCCATGGGATGTTTACCTTGGTTTAGCTTTATCAGGTATCGGGATCTTCTTGAGTATATATATCTGGTTTTCTTCATCACCCATTGTCGAAAATATCCTCCATGGTAAAAAACCAAAATCTACAAAAAAATAATCTTCCTCCTTTAATATGAGTGGACTATCGAAGCAAACAGCGATCACAAGAGGGAACCCACCATCAAGAACTCGACCCAGACAAATAACAATTTTGTGTTGGGTCTACTTGTTAATCAGCATCTATCATTTTCTTAAACTCAGCCAGGTTCTGCTTCACTGGCCCAGGCTGGAAAAACTACCCCTAACTATATCGCCTTTTTATCTTGCAGCAGATAGTTTAGTTTGGTGTGTCTCAGCAATCATCTTGGCCTGGGGCTTATGGGTTGGAAAAAGTTGGGCCCGGCCTACCACTCTGATCATGAGTATATTATTTAGCATGGTCTTCTGGGCTGACAGAATCTGGATCGCCGAACCGGAAGGCCTGGCACAGCGCTGGCCAATTAACCTCATTCTCACAATAATGGGTTTAGGTATGATCTTATTAATCCTAAGTCTAAAATCAAGCCGGGGTTTTTTACAGAAAAATCCTGCTAAAATACCATAACGGAGTACAACCATGGATGAAAAACCGATAAATCCAAAGATCCAGGAACTGCGCGACAAGAAAGCCCAGAGCAGGCAGGGCGGTGGTCATGACAGGATCCTAAAACAGCATGAGAAGGGCCGCCTGACCGCCCGGGAAAGGTTGGATCTGCTCCTGGATAAAGGGTCGTTCCGGGAAGTGGACGCATTTATCGAACACCGCACAACAGATTTTGGGATGGACCAGAAAAAGATTCTGGGAGACTCTGTCACCACAGGCTGGGGCACGATCGAGAACCGGCTGGTGTATGTTTTCTCGCAGGATTTTACTGTTTTTGGCGGCAGCCTGGGTGAAGTCCATTCCGAAAAAGTTTGTAAGATCATGGATATGGCTGTTCGCAATGGCGCTCCGGTGATCGGGATCAACGACTCCGGCGGAGCCAGGATCCAGGAAGGCGTGGTCTCCCTGGGAGGTTATGCCGAGATCTTTTTACGCAATACTCTCGCATCAGGGGTCGTCCCTCAGATCAGCGTTATTATGGGTCCCTGTGCAGGAGGCGCGGTCTATTCTCCGGCCATGACCGATTTCATATTTATGGTGCGCGGCTCTTCCTTCATGTTCATAACCGGACCGGAAGTGGTCAAAACAGTTACTCACGAAGAGGTGACTTTTGATGAGCTGGGAGGAGCGGATGTGCATGCTGAAAATTCCGGGGTCTGCCACATCGCAGCCGACACAGAAGCCAATACCCTGTTTCTGGTCCGAAAACTGATGTCCTATCTGCCCCAGAATAATATGGAGGATCCACCATTCCGCCCGACAGACGACAGCCCCCTGCGTCGGGAACCGGCCCTGGACACTATTATTCCCGATGATCCGTCCAAACCCTATGATATTAAGAATGTCATCTCCCTGTTGGTAGATGATGGCGAATTTTATGAGATCCAGGAAGCTTATGCCCGCAATATCGTGATCGGGTTCGCTTGGCTGGGCGGACACAGTGTCGGTATTGTGGCTAATCAGCCGGCCTATCTGGCGGGCGTACTGGATATAGATTGTTCCGAAAAAGCAGGGCGTTTTGTGCGCTTCTGTGATTCCTTCAATATCCCGATCCTGACCTTCGTGGATGTACCAGGCTTCCTGCCCGGCCTGGAACAGGAGCACGGCGGTATCATCCGCTCCGGCGCCAAACTCCTTTATGCTTACTGTGAGGCTACCGTTCCTAAAATCACTCTGATCACCCGCAAAGCCTACGGCGGCGCATATGACGTCATGAGCAGTAAACATATCCGGGGAGACATTAATCTAGCCTGGCCCAGTGCAGAGATCGCTGTGATGGGTCCAGAAGGCGCAGTCAATATTATCTTTCGCAAGGAACTGGCTAAAGCCAAGGACCCAGAAAAGAAACGGGGCGAATTGGTTGAGGAGTACCGGGTCAAATTCGCAAATCCTTATATCGCGGCATCCCGCGGTTATATCGATGATGTCATTGAACCCAGCACAACCCGGGCCCGGTTGATCAACGCCCTAGAAATGTTAAGCCATAAACGGGATTCAAATCCTGGCAAAAAACACGGAAATATACCTTTATAAGGTCGAGATTATCGATAACTGATGTTTAAAAAGATATTAATTGCCAACAGAGGTGAAATCGCAGTCCGGATCATCCGTAGCTGCCGGGAAATGGATATCCAGACAGTGGCCGTCTTTTCCGATGCTGATCGACACGGCTTGCATGTTCGCCATGCAGATGAAGCCTATTATCTGGGACCTTCAAAGGCCAGCGAATCCTATCTGAGAATTGACAAGATCCTGGAGATCGCTCACAAATGTGGGGCTGATGCCATCCATCCCGGCTACGGCTTCCTGGCGGAGCGGGCTGATTTTTCACAGGCCTGCCAGGATCAGGGTATCAGTTTTATTGGTCCTAAACCTTCCGCTATCGCTGCCATGGGCGACAAACAGGTCGCCCGCGATACAGTTGCCAAGGCAGGTGTACCAGTTGTTCCCGGCACAGAAGGCCAGGGAGATCTATCGGATGAAGCCCTGTTAAAAATCGCTCCTGAAATCGGTTTTCCGCTGTTGATCAAACCCAGCGCTGGGGGCGGCGGAAAGGGTATGCGCGAAGTTGGCAGTATTAAAGAAATGCCAGGTCTTTTAACCGCTTCACGGCGGGAGGCAGAATCCTCCTTTGGCGACGGAAATATCTACCTGGAAAAATTGATTCAGGGTGCCCGGCATATCGAGATCCAGATACTGGCGGACCAATACGACCATGTTATCCACCTGGGAGAGAGGGAATGTTCCATCCAGCGCCGCCATCAAAAATTACTCGAAGAGGCTCCTTCACCAGTTATTGGTGATGATCAAGCCTTGCGTGACAAAATGGGCGCTGTGGCAGTCCAGACGACCCGGGCAGTGGATTACCTGAATGCCGGAACAATAGAATTTCTGGTTGATAAGGATAATAACTATTATTTCCTAGAGATGAATACTCGTCTGCAGGTTGAGCACCCCGTGACCGAAGCCGTGACCGGTATTGATATCGTCAAGGAACAAATTCGCATTGCGGCCGGATTGCCCTTGCAACATCAACAATACGATATCAAGTTCCACGGATGGGCTATGGAATGCCGGATCAACGCGGAGGATCCGTTCAGGGGATTTTTACCCTCCACGGGAGTAATCACTCAATCACTGATTCCATCAGGACCGGGCATCCGGGTGGATTCTGGTGTGTATTCTGGATATGAGATCTCCCCCTATTATGACGCCCTGATTGCCAAACTTATCGTCCATGGGGAAACCCGTGAGGAAACCATCGCCCGTATGAAACGGGCCCTTGAAGAATTTCGGGTTATTGGTGTCCGAACCAACATCCCCTTCCACCAGGCATTGATGGAAAATACCGAATTCCTGGCGGGAGATTTTGATACCCAGTTTGTAAATGATGAGATGCCTCCTTTTAGTGGAGTCCAAAAAGATAAGAGTTTACCGGAAGTTGCCGCCCTGGCCGCGGTGCTGGCAACTCATGACCGCGCCGACAGGTCCGCAATTGTCATCCAGCGCCCCAAACGAGACTCCAGCAATTGGAAATGGATGGGCCGCTGGGAGCGGACGAATAAATAAAGACCATGAAATATATCGCTGACATCAATGGCACGGAATATGTGATCGAGATCAACTCGGATACACAAGTTGTGATCAATGGAAAGCCGCATGATATTAATTTCCAGGCCCTGAGTCAGCATACATCTTATTCCCTACTTATGGATGGAAAATCCTATGAAACCAATATCTACCAGGATAATGGGAATTGGGAAGTCTGTCTCCGGGGAAGGCGGTTCAACATCAGGGTTGAGGATGAAAGAGAACGCCGTCTGCGGATGGCAGCCGGTTACACCTCAGTACCAAAGGGAAAGTTTTCCCTGCAGTCCCCTATGCCGGGGCTGGTCATCGATATCCCGGTCAATGTCGGGGATGAAGTTAAGGCGGGGCAAGTGTTATTGATCCTGGAGTCAATGAAAATGCAAAACGAACTAACCGCTCCCCGGGATGGAAAGATCGCCCGGATTCAGGCCAAAGTCAATGATAACGTAGAACGTAAGCAAACCCTTCTGATCCTGGATTAAATACCAAGGGTAGTTTTCCCCACATGCTCCCCAAAATCTAGAACTTCTTTACCGTTTTCGATCGGGATCTATTGGCTATTCAATAAAAGAAGAGGATGGAATACACCATCCTCTTCCAGAAATCTAGACAGGCACAACTGGTAGATTCTGCAGCGCCTTGTCAATCGCTTCCTGGGGCTGCTGGTAGTTCTCAAGTCCCCCACCCATATACTCCTGATATGCTGTCATGTCGAAATAACCATGTCCAGACAGATTAAAAACAATCACCCGTTCCTCACTCAGTTCCTTGGCCTCCAGAGCTTCATCAATAGCTGCCTTGATGGCATGGGCAGATTCCGGTGCGGGAATAATGCCCTCAGTACGGGCAAAGGTCATGGCAGCCTCAAAGGTCCCCAATTGAGGAACCGCAACGGCCTCGATATAGCCTTCATTATAAAGAGCAGATATGCTAGCAGACATACCGTGATACCTCAATCCACCCGCATGTAAAGGAGCCGGAACGAAGTCATGTCCCAATGTGTACATTTTCAGTACTGGGGCCATACAAGCTGTATCTCCAAAATCAAATGCATATCTACCTTTAGTCAGTGACGGAGTAGCTGCTGGTTCAACCGCCACCAAGCGAGTCTTCTGCCCATTGAGAAGATTTTCCCGCAAGAACGGATAGGCAATGCCTCCAAAATTAGAACCTCCGCCCACACAGCCAATCACAACATCAGGATATTCTCCGGCCAGATCCATCTGCTTGAGGGCTTCTTCGCCAATCACAGATTGATGGGTCAGAACATGATTCAAAACTGATCCGAGGCTGTATTTTTTCTCTCCACCAGAAGTCACGGCCGCCTCAACCGCTTCTGAAATTGCCATCCCCAGGGTTCCTGGTGTATCCGGATCTTGCGCCAGTACAGTCCTGCCATACGCAGTTCGATCTGTCGGACTGGAATAAACCTGTCCACCAAACGCCTCCATCATCAGTCTGCGGTATGGCTTATGATCATAAGAGACCCTGACCATATATACTTCAATGTTCAGATCAAAGAAAGATCCGGCCATCGACAGAGCAGAACCCCACTGCCCTGCGCCTGTTTCGGTTGTCAGGCTCTTTATTCCTTCAGCTTTGTTGTAATAAGCCTGGGGAACGGCAGTATTGGGTTTATGTGATCCTGAAGGTGATACACCTTCGTTCTTAAAATAGATATGCGCTGGTGTGTTCAGGGCTTTTTCCAGCCTCCGGGCCCGGATCAGCGGCGTAGGGCGCCAAAGTTTGTATATCTCTCTGACCTCCTCAGGAATGGGAATATACCTGTCAGTACTGACTTCCTGTTCGATCAAGCTCATGGGAAAGATCTGGGCCAGGAAATCAGGCGTGACCGGTTCAAGAGTCTGGGGATTAAGGACTGGCTGTGGCACAACCGGGATATCAGCATTGATGTTGTACCAAGATTTCGGTAAATCACTCTCATTCAGTAAATATTTGGTTTCGTTCATAATCTGTCTCCTTAATAAAGTTGAATGAATTAACTGATTTGATTACAAAAACGCCAGGCCTTCCAACACTCTAGCGGACTCCTGATTATTATCGGACTCGATCGTTTTCTGGTACACCTGCAGTCCCATCGCCTCACGAACTAGTGCCAAGGTTTCTTCCAACTCGATTTGCATCCGATGGGACCCCTCATTTAAGATATCCAGAACAAGGTCTGGCTGGCAAGCATATTTTTCCCGTCTGGCTCGCACAGGATCTAGGAATTGATTAATGGCCAGGGCCAATTTTCTTTTCACCTCAACATCACCAACCTTGCCCTGCTTATACCTCTCCTTCAATTCTAGGATCTGTTCCAAATCTGGATTAAAGTGGTCATGATAGATGAAAACCGGGTTGCCTTCCACTTGTCCCGGCACATCCGCACTGGTGCGATTGGGATTGGTGTACATCCCCATCACTTTTTCCTCGACGACGGCGGGGCTGTCTGACAGGAAGATCGCATTATTAAGGCTTTTACTCATCTTGGCCTGTCCGTTTGTGCCAATCAATGTGCCCTCAAGTTCCATTTCCGGGATCGGGAAAACCTCTCCGTAGTTGCGATTAAATCGGCGCGCAATCTCTCTAGCAAGTTCAACATTACCCTGGTTGTCCGTTCCCACCGGGACCAGATTCGCCCGTGGCATTAGAATATCCGCAGACATCAGGACCGGATATCCTAGCAATCCGAAGGGCATGGCAGACAAACCTTCAGAACGGGCCATTTCCTTCAAGGACGGGATCCGTTCCAGCCTGGGTGCCGTGACCAGCATGCCAAGAAGTGTGCTTAACTCACTGATGCCTGGCACACTACTCTGAACAAATACCGTGGACCGATCAGGATCAATCCCAACCGCCAGGTAATCCAGCACTATGTTATGGTTATATTCATTCATACTAGCGATCTGTTCTTTTCCTGGACGGGTTGTTAAGGTATGTAAGTCTGCAATCACAAAAAAACACTCATGCGATTCCTGATACTTAACCCTATTTCGCAAACTGCCCAAGTAATGGCCCAGATGCAAGGGGCCATTAGGTCGATCTCCCGTTAATAATCTCTCTTTCATGTTTCCTCCTCAGCCATCAGGCTTAAACAAAAATGCCCTCATCCACTAAGGGACGAGAGCAAAATCTACTCGCGGTGCCACCCAAATTAGCCTGGCTTCAAGTTAAAACAAAAACCCGTCAGTGAAACAACGGGAGTTGATATCTAGCAGCCCTGAAGGCCAGCCTCACTTTGTCAGATACGGCCCGGAAGACCCGGGATTATATCTTTTACCTTGATAACGGTGGCAGTTCCGGCACAGGCTAGTTGGGGATTCCCCGTTCGCCCTACGACTCCGAGGCCCATTCGACATCTTCGGACGGGTGAGACTTTCACCAGCGCTCACTCTCTGTGCCGTCACAACCAATGTGTACTATTTCCTCATCACAGTCTTGATATATTCAATTTGAATGCTGCCTTTATACTCCCCCTAATATAATTTGTCAAGCGTCCTTTTTCAATTTAATCTTTTTCTATTGAGGAGTCTCCGCAAAGAATTGGCCTCATTCAGATGGGTCATCAGATGGCAAGTGGGAGGCATCAGCAGCATTTCAAAAATCTTTCTTTTCCCCCAGTAGTCCAGTAACCTCTCTGCGTCAGGTAGAACCAAACCTTTATTAACCAGACGATCCAATCGGTCTGGCTGCACTTTCAGATCAAGTCCTTCAAGCTCCAGACCTCTGACAATATGCCTGGTCTGTCTACCAACCGTATCCCGATAGTCAAAAAGGTTCTTCAGATCTACATTCAGTGTTAGATTGAGCAAGTCTCCCCTATTTATCAGGTTGCCGACGTGATCAATAGGGGAAGCCCATTTCCTCTTCCACTGATCCTGCAAATATACCTGGGAGCCACCAGCTACCAATACATTCATGGTGACATCTTCAATCCGACTGATATGCCATAAGATCCAGATCAAGGAGTGGTCTTCCTTTTCAGGTATGATCCGAAACTGACCTTCTTCCAGCCCTGTAAAGATCTCATCAGCATAGGACCAAGAATCCAGTCTGGACATCTTTTGGCTGTGCAGAACAGCATGTTGGGAGAAAAAAAGCTCCTGACATTAATCCAGGGAGGTCCCACCTTTTAACATATCGCGTAAGTGTTTTTGGTCAGAACTCCAATTCCGCCGAAAAGTTTTTATATCCAGTATAAATTCTCCCGAATATTATCTTCAATTATCTATGTTTTTGAAATCAGTCCAGAAGATATAGCTACTGCCTAAAAGGGAAATGGTCAGCACAAAATCCACAGCTGCTACTCCCAGCATTAAGAAATAATGTCCCTGTGAAAAATGATTCAGCAGGATTCCGCCAGTGATCATAATCGCCAGGGCCAGGAAAAACCCGGGGCGGTAGAACTGCCACAGTTGGGGATCTTCCAGCTGGTTAATACGGTGCAAATTCTTCCTGCAGCTGTGCCTGAATATAAACAGTACCTGGAATATTCCCAGGGCTATGCCTAGGGTGATGATTATCAACGGCCAGAGAATACCACTTTTCAGTTCCCGGGCCTGGATGATCAGCTCCAGACCACTGCGGAAAAGCATGATCCCGCCGATATAC
>CAYORF010000055.1:0-18479 GCA_964406305.1 uncultured Anaerolineales bacterium
CCTGGGCTACCGGCGCGTAGATGTCATAACGTCGCAGTTGGTCAGTTTTGATCCACTGCGCTTTAAGGTCAAAGAAACGCTGGAATACAGGGGCGTTTTTCTGGCAAACTTTCAGGAGCACGTCCACTGCTTTGTCAGGTATGTCATTACGTAGGTTGCGGACCGAAATTGGGCTGGAATAATTCCGCAGATCTATATTCTCGTTAGCCCAATCGCGTACTACGGTCTGGTAGATCTGACCCAGAATGGGGCCGTCATCTCCATAGACTCGGTATTGTTCCTTATAGATAGCCTCTCTGAGGGCAGGATCATGATGGCGGGCATACACCATTAATTCGCCCCGGGTCATTTCTTTTTCTTCTCCATCAATATCCACTTTGAATGAATAGCGGTTAGTGATTGAGTCATAGAGGGTGATTAGAGCACTGAACCCGGTCACGTTCTTGATATTGAGAATTTTCTCTTCCGGTTCAGTGAGTGTATGGGGAGTGAAGTGACGCATTTCCTCCAGCCAGTATTTCAGATCGCCGGACGCAGTCATTAATCGATCCGCTGTCAACTGGTCTAATTCTTTCCACCACAGGCTGAAGAAAAGGGTCTTATTCTGGAGCTCGACCAAGAATTGTTCGATCTGGGCTTGCAGGGCCTGGGCATCCTGATCCTGGGTATCCTCAGTGAACCATAACCCGGCATATCCATACAACCGGTTGCTCTGTTTGGTGATCTCTTCTAGATCGGAAACGATCTTTAGAAAATCCCCTTCGTCGATCTCAACATCCAGTTCGGGGCGCAGTTTCTCGAACGACTCGATCGATCCTTCGAGTTTTTTCATAGCATCCGCATATTCCGGTGCCTCATGGCCAGGGAATAGGGCATCTAAACTCCAGCGTTCTTGTTTGTAAGAGGTTGTCATAGATAACTCGCTTTACTATATTCCTATTTGATTTTTTATCGAACTTTGGTTTAGCGATTATACTTCATGAACCTTTCGGTGTCCAAAAAAAGGGTTCTTGAGAATTGGGTGCAGGATGGGCAGGTACCGCCCAGACCGGAGACAAAAGACGGGAGGATCTTGATTGTCATCCTGTGCTAAGAACATCTCGCCTACTCTCAGTCCTGCGGACTTCATTCCGCTCGATGATTTGATTGTTATATAAGTAGGCGGTTCCCGAATCTCTGAGCGGAGGCCCTGAGCGAAGGCGAAGGACCGCAGTCGAAGAGCCATCTCCCACATGTTATAATTTTCTGACAGTTTTTTTCTGTTTTGTTTGTTATTTTAGGCTAAACAAATCCTGTTTTTACAGGACCGTGGGAGTTTTTATGACTGAAGCGCTTGATTTCCAATCCCTGATCATGGCTCTGGAGAAGTTCTGGGCTGATAACGGTTGTTTGATTTGGCAGCCTTACCACACCGAGGTCGGTGCGGGAACCATGAACCCGGCTACATCGCTGCGGGTTTTGGGTCCTGAACACTGGAGTGTTGGTTATGTAGAGCCCTCTATCAGGCCGGACGATGGCCGTTATGGCGAAAATCCTAACCGTTTTTACCAGCATACCCAGTACCAGGTGATCTTAAAACCAGATCCGGGAAACCCCCAGGAGCTTTACTTGAAATCCCTGGAGGCGCTGGGCATCGATCCTGCGCTGAATGACATCCGATTTGTGGAAGATAACTGGAAATCACCCGCCCTTGGCGCCTGGGGTCTGGGATGGGAAGTGTGGCTAAACGGGTTGGAAATTACCCAGTTCACTTATTTCCAGCAATCAGGTGGGCAATCTCTAGACCCGGTATCAGTTGAATTGACTTACGGGCTGGAGCGGATTGCCATGGCCCTGCAGGGTGTGCGAGATTTTAAGAATATTCGTTGGAATGAAAACTACAGCTATGGGGATGTGCAGCTGCAAAGCGAACAACAGTTCAGTAAATATGCCTTCGAGTTGGCAGATGTGGATAATATGCGGGAAATGTACCGCTTGTATGAGGAAGAAGCAAAGCGTTGCCTGGAAGCAGGCCAGGTTCTTCCAGCTCATGATTATGTTCTGAAATGTTCCCATACATTTAACCTGCTCGATACCCGGGGGGCAGTAGGCGTTACGGAAAGGGCCGGTTATTTTCGCCGTATGCGGGACCTTTCCCGCAATGTGGCAGATGCTTATCTTGAAGAGCGTCAGCAGATGGAATTCCCCTGGTTGGATAAAACCTCCGCGGAAGGATCTGGTGAAGAGAAGATATCCAGTGCAAGTTACCCCTCAAAACCAGCACCCTTTGTGCTGGAGATTGGCACTGAAGAATTACCTCACGGGGATATTGAGGATGCAATTCAACAACTGGAAGAGAAAATTCCCGCTGCCCTGGAAAGTCTGCGACTTGATTTTGAGGGATTACAGATACTGGCAACACCCAGGCGACTGGTAGTGCAGGTCGAGAAACTGGCTGATAGGCAGGAAGATCTAGAGCAAACCGTAAAAGGCCCTCCTCAGGAACGAGCCTACGATGAAGATGGAAAACCCACCCGGGCGGCAGAAGGTTTTGCCACCTCCAAAGGTGTTTCAGTAGATGATCTGGAAATCCATGAGATCGATGGCGGAAAATATGTCGTAGCTGTCGAAAAGAAAGCTGGGCTGCCAGCTTATCAAGTTCTCACCACTGCTATTCCTGATCTCATCAAGTCGATTCGTTTTGGACAATCCATGCGTTGGAATGATCCCGCGCTGGCTTTTTCACGGCCCATCCGTTGGCTGTTGGCACTTCACGGCGAAGCCCCTGTTCAGTTCTCCTATGCAGGCTTAGGTGCCAGGCCCTTTACTCGTGGTTTGCGATTCATTGATGGGGGAAAGGAAATTGCTGTTAAATCGGTCAAGGATTACTTGGCTGTACTTGAGGAACAAGGCATCTTGCTTGACCAGAACCTTCGCCGGCAGCGCATCAAGAAAGATCTGGATACCCTGGCTGCCAAGGTCGGAGGTGTGGTTAGTGAGGATCAATCTTTATTAACAGAAGTGACTCACCTGGTAGAGGCGCCGACTGCCTTGCTAGGTAAATTCGATCCGGCATTCCTGGATCTTCCCCATGAGGTGCTGATCTCGGTCATGAAGAAGCATCAACGATATTTCCCGGTTGAGAAGGACGATAAACTGCTGCCGAATTTCATCACCGTTGCCAATAAGAAATCTACTGAAAATGAATACCCGGAAATGACCTTGATCACTGAAGGCAATGCTGATGTGATCCTGGCTCGTTTTGCAGATGCCAAATATTTTGTGAAGGCGGATCTGGAAAAGGAATTGGCTGATTATTTACCAGCACTTGATTTGTTGACCTTCCAGGTTGATCTGGGTTCTATGGGAGATAAAACCAAGAGGATCCGAAACCTGGTTGATGAACTGGCTTCCCTGCTCGATTTGTCCGGAGATGATCTGGTTACTACCCGTCGGGCAGCTGAGCTTTGCAAGGCGGATCTGGCAACCCAGATGGTAGTAGAAATGACCTCCCTTCAGGGAGTGATGGGCTATTATTACGCCAAGAACTCGGGTGAGGATGAGGACACTGCTGTCGCGATCCGGGAACATTATTTACCAGCTTTGGCTGGCGACCCAGCGCCAAAAACCAAAGCCGGCCTGGTGGTTGGTTTGGCTGACAAGCTCGATTCGCTGGCTGGTTTATTTGCCGCCGGCCTGGCGCCAACTGGAAGCAAAGATCCCTTTGCTCAGCGTCGGGCGGCTCTGGGTTTGGTTGGCAACCTGATCAGCTGGGATCTGGATCTGGATGTGGTGAAAGCTCTTGATCAAGCGATCGGCGAGCTGCCTATCAAGATGGACTTAGAAACCCGCGACGCTTGCCTAATATTCATCAGTGATCGTTTACATAACTATCTCCGGGACCAGGGATATGCCCATGACGTAGTAGATGCGGTAGTTGCTGCACAGGGCCAGAATCCCGCAGGTGCATTCCGGGCTGTGAAAATCCTGACTGAACGAATCAAAGACAAGGATTGGGAAAAGACCCTGGATTCGTTTGCCCGCTGTGTGCGGATCACCCGCGACCTGGAGAAAACTTCTCCAGTGGACGGGAAGCTGTTTAAGGAAAAGGCTGAAACAGCTCTGTTTGAAGCAGTGCAAAAAGCCGACAAGGAAAAGTTATCAGACGGAGACCTGGATGGATTTTTCGGTTTGTTTGATCCGCTGATTCCGCTGATAAGTGATTTCTTTGATAATGTGTTGGTGATGGATGAGGATCTGGCTCTGCGGGAAAACCGTCTGGGCCTGCTCCAAATTATCGCCAGCTTTTCGGAAGATATCCTTGACCTGACCCGATTGGAAGGTTTCTAGATTTGGACTTTTGATTGTGATTGAACATTATCATCCACCCTCTGCCCAGAAGGGCGAAAAGAGGGTGGATTTGATATATATGTATCACTGGGCTTGGTATAATCGGTTCTAACCCTTTTTATCGTGGTGAAATCTATGAGCGTAACAGACGAAATCAAAGATCGAATTGATATCGTGGACTTAGTGTCCGAGAGTGTGGAAATGCGCCGGGCAGGCCGGAACTTTACCGGGTTCTGCCCTTTTCACCATAATGTAAATACTCCTTCCTTTGTAGTTTTCCCTGATACTCAGACCTGGAAATGTTTTGGCGAATGTGACGAAGGCGGCGATGTTTTTAACTTCGTGATGAAAAAAGAAGGATGGGATTTTGCGGAAGCCCTTCGCAACCTGGCTGACAGGGCAGGGATCGTACTGAAACCTCTCACACCGGAAGCCTTGGAAGAGCAGGAAGAAGGGGAGAGGCTGAGATCTCTTTTGGAAGAGGCAGTAATTTTCTATCGACACAATCTGATAAATACTGAAGCCGGAAAAAACGCCCAGGCTTATTTGGATCGCCGAGGTATTAGTGGGGAAACGGCCGAGGCTTTTGGATTGGGTTTTGCCCCCAAGTCTTGGGAAGCTGCTCTGCACCACTTCCAATCCAAGGGTTATACAAATACAGAAATTCGCGATGCTGGCCTGGTCACTGAAAAGGAAGAAGGTGGCATGTATGATCGTTTCCGGCATCGTTTGATGATTCCGATCCGGAACCAGAATGGCAAAATGGCAGGTTTTGGAGCCAGGGTGCTGGATCCCGATGACGTACCCAAATACCTCAATTCCCCCCAGACCCAAACATTTGATAAAAGCCGCTTGCTCTATGGCCTGGACACCGCCCGCAAGAATATCCGCGAGCTGGACCAGGCAGTGATTGTGGAAGGTTATATGGGCGTAATTGGCCCTTACCAACATGGGTATCGAAATATCGTAGCCCAAATGGGAACCGCCTTGACTGAATATCAGCTGAGGATCTTGAAAAAATACACCGGAAAATTCATTCTCGCTCTGGACAGTGACGCTGCTGGCCAAAAAGCTACCCTGCGGGGGTTGGAAGTTGCCCGGGAAGCGCTGGACCGGACCCGGGAGATTGGATTTGATGCCCGGGGACTGCTTCAACATGAAGGCCGCTTAAAGGCGGATATCCGGGTGTTGACTTTACCTCCCGGTATGGACCCGGATGATGTGACTCACGCAGATCCTGACCAGTGGCAGCAGCTTCTTAAAGATGCTAAACCTGTTGTTGCTCACGTGATGGCAACACTGGCCTTGGATCAGGACCTGTATGACCCCAAAGTAAAAAGTGATATTGCTACTCAGGTTCTGCCTTTAATTGACGATCTGCCCAATCCTATTGAAAGGGATGCTTATATCCAGCGTTTATCACGTTTTCTAGAGATTAATGAAAACACATTGATAGGTTTTCGCCCCGAGCGAAAGAGAAGGCGTCCAGCAGTCAGGCAGCGCCAGGAAGTCCCTCTGAAAAAAGATCCAGCTGTTAGAAAAGCTGGTCGGCGGGAAGGAGAAGCCTACGAAAAACATTGTGTGGGTATCTTGTTACGGGAACCGGAATTGATCTACAAGGTTGACAGGGCATTAACCAAGGACGGCCTTGATCGTTTTGGCGAGAAGGATTTTCAAAATACTGATTTCCAGATTCTGGTGAAATATATCAGAGATGCTTTGACTCAGTCGGATGAAGAGCCCAGGGATTACATATTAAAACAGCTTCCCGAGGATTTTATTGAAATTGTCGATGAGCTTCTGGAACTGACTGAGGATCTAAATCCTAAAACAGAAAGGGTCCTGGAAGACCTGATGAGGGCTTTTTTGAACTTACGTAAATGGCAAATTGTCAAACAGAATGACCATTATAGATACTTGCAGGAAAATAACCATGAAAATGGGGATTATAAAGCTGCTGAATTTCAGAAGGATATCTCCCAAAATTTGCAAGAAAAGCATAAAATAGATAAAGCGATGCAACGTTACACCAGTCGGACCGCTGCTTTCGATTCCTGAAGAAGAGAAAGCCCATTACTAGTATGTTTATTGCCTGCCAATTCTGATCTTTCATCGGAGAAGGCCAATGCAGAAGGAACATACGATCCCAGAAGCTGAAGGCGCCAATATCAGAGCTGCTTCGCGCGATGATCCTGTACAGATGTACCTGAATGACATCGGTACCATCGATCTATTAGACGTGCACCAGGAATTCTGGCTGGGTGCTCGATTGCTTTCTACCCGCAGAATGGATCGTGCGAAAAGGGAACATCCCCAGGTGGATACCGATCACCCCAAAGAAAGTGACCTTTACACGGCAATTTATGATGATCTGCGGGTGAATTACCGCCGGATTGAAGAGGATGTGAAACGCCTGCGCATGGAGTGTCCGGACTGGGACCTGATCGTTGAAGAAGCCCGCGAACTGCGAAGTTCCTGGTTCCTCGAGCCGCCATCCTACACACGGAATTACCTGGACAATGGTTTATGGGGGGAAAACGAGGATTGGGGCTGTGTGGCCCGTAATATTTTTCATTTTTTTGTGGCATTTTATTCTTTCCCAGATGAAATTGCCAGCTGGTTGCGGGGTAGTTTAAATGATAAGAAGACCTTGCCCTCCGTAAAGAAATTTCAGGAACATTTGCCATCTGATGAAGAGCTACAGATTGAGATCGAGGATCTCTGGAGTCGTTATTATGAGGCTTACCAGGCCCTCATCCGTCGGAACCTGAAACTGGTTGTCAGCGTTGCTAAACACTATATAGGAAGGGGCAACTCATTCCTAGACTTGATCCAGGAAGGCAATGTAGGTTTGCTGCGGGCGGTTTCAAAATTCGACCCGACCCGCGGATTTAAGTTCAGTACTTATGCCACCTGGTGGATTCGCCAATCTGTCAGCCGCTCGATCGCTGACCAGGCTCGCACTATCCGCATCCCGGTTCATGTTTTTGAAACGGTTACTCAGCTGCTCCGGATCCGCCGCCAGCTAACTCAGCAATTGGAGCATGAACCGACTCTGAAAGAAATTGCCCTGGAAACAGAATATTTGGACGCAGCTGATAAAAAGGCTATCAAGGAAACACTTAAGGAGCAGGATACACTGCCACCAGAACTGCTCCGGAAGTGGCGGGAAGCTACTAGTAAGGTACACCGCTACCTGCGGGCAGCAGAAGATCCCATGTCATTGGATCGACCGGTTGGAGATGAAGACGATAACCATCTGAAAGATTTCATCCGGGATGAGGATGCTGCTTCTCCAATAGAAGCTACGGCAGCCGAGATGATGCGGGAGCAGCTGAGCAAAGCGCTGGATAATCTCTCTGTCCGCGAACGACAGGTCCTGGAATTGAGGTTTGGTTTAATGGATGGCAAAGTCCATACCCTGGAAGAGGTGGGAGCGTATTTTGATGTTACCAGGGAACGAATTCGCCAAATCGAGGCTACTGCTTTGCGGAAGCTTCGCAGCCCCAATGTGTCTTACAAGCTGGAAGATTATGTCGAATAAGCCCGGGCAAGTTCTAATTATTCTCTGGAAGAATTGATGATTCGACGCCTGGGAAATTTTTCTGTCTTAATTGGCTTGATCTGTCTGGCAATCTTCTTTACTTCCTCTACTTTTATATTTGAAGACGCCTGGTTCCTGCTGGCAGGACTTGGTTTTACTTCTTTTGGCTTATTACTTCGACGGGCTTCCTATTCAAAGAAGGACCGCCGGAATAAGAAGAAAAGGAAGCGGAGACTGGATCAAGAGGTAGAAGATGAATAAACTAGATCCGGTCCAATTGAGTAATAAGGGCCCTCTGCTGGTATTTGCCCATGCCAATGGCTATCCACCCCAAGCCTACCGAACCTTTTTGGAACCATTCTTAGAAGACTACCAGGTTTTTTCTTTGTATTTAAGATCCTTTTGGCCTGGCTCAGATCCCCAAGAGATGAAGGATTGGAGGATTTTCAGGAATGACTACCTTCCAGAAGTGCGATCGTTAATTGAGAAATTTGGAAAACAGCCTAACTCTTCTGGCCGAGTGATCGGGGTGGGGCATTCATTGGGCGCGATGACAACTTTGATGGCCGCCATTAAAGACCCCGAGATGTTCAGTTTGTTGGTCTTAATGGAACCGGTTTTATTCCCGCGCTGGCGGGGAATGGCGATGCGCCTGCTGGTGCCTTTCAAACTCATCAAAAAGATCCACCCCTTGATCCGCGGGACCTTGAAGAGAAGAACCCGGTTTGATTCCCATGAAGCTATGTATCAAAGATATCGTGAGAAACCAGTCTTTTCCGGTTTGTCTGACCAAGTGCTGCGGGATTATGTGGAGGGATTAGCTGGTGAGGACTCAGAAGGGGGTGTCAGGTTGAAGTACCCTCCAACCTGGGAGGCCCGTATCTACGAGACCGGGGGGATCGCGGATTGGTATATCTGGCGGAACCTGGACAAGGTCCCATGCCCGGTGCTGGTCATTCGCGGTGAAGATACTTATATCCTGTATGATCGTGTCATTAACACAATGATCGGAAATCTCCCAAAAGGAAAAGGTTATACCATGAAGGGAACCGGCCATCTTGCGCCCCTGGAAGCACCTGGGGAGATGGCTGAAGTGGTGATGGGGTTTATATCTAGAAATAGTTCCTGAGTTTCGGGGGATTGCTTCGTTGTCGCTGCGCTCCTGCCTCGCAATGACACCACGGCCAACTGTCATTGCGAGGACCCCGAGCACTTCGCTGCGCTCAGCATAAACTCAGTCGAGGGGGACGAAGCAATCTGAACTATATACAACTGATGTCATTTTCTTTATTAGCAATCTTCGGAACCCCAACAAGACGTCAATACTCTCTCCGGCATTCTCCTCATTTCGCTCGGAGTGCTTCGCAATGACAGCTTAAGATTGATGCTACAATTAGATTGATATTTTAAGGAATATTCACCTATATGTTCATTCTTGCAGTATCCCCTATTCTAGTCATCCTGATCCTGATGGTAGGTTTTCGCTGGAAAGCTTCCCGCGCTGGGGGCTTGGGTTATCTTGTAGCTCTCTTGATATCCTGGATTTGGTTCGGGATCAATCTTGAAACCTTGGCTTATGCCCATGCCAAAGCGGTTTTTCTGATCATGGATGTACTTCTGATCATCTGGACTGCTTTCCTTTTATATCGGGTTGTCGCTGAAGCGGGTGGGATTGAGATCCTGAGCACCACTCTCCCGCACTTGACCGGGGATAAGGGCATGCAAGCTTTGCTGATCGGTTGGATCTTTGCTTCCTTTTTGCAGGGCGTGGGTGGTTTTGGAGTGCCAACAGCCGTGATCGCACCGATACTGGTGGGATTGGGGTTTTCGCCATTAAACGCAGTAGTGATTCCCTCTCTGGGTCATACCTGGGCGGTTACGTTTGGTTCTTTGGGTGCTTCTTTTAACGCCATGATGGCGGCAACTGGCCTGGGCTGGGAAGTCCTGGCTCCTTCAGCTGGTATCTTTCTGGGTATTACTGGTTTGCTGGTTGGGATCGCGGTTGCCTGGGTAGTCGGTGGTTGGAAAACACTTAGAAAGCTGTGGATTCCGATCCTTGTCATCGCCGCGGGGATGTCCACGGCGCAGTATCTGACAGTGACACTGGGATTGTGGAATATTGGTGGTTTGATGGGAGGAACAGCGGGTTTGATCATCGGTATTCCGCTGGCCTGGCTCTTCCATGGAAAAAATAATTCATCTGGAAAGATCAACTGGCGTGAGCTGCTGATATCCTTGGCAGGTTATGGTGTGCTAGTTCTTTTAACGTTGATCATCCAACTTGTCCCACCTGTAAAAGAATTCCTGAGCCAGGTTAAATTGGGATTTACCTTTCCCGAAACTATTACTGGAAATGGTTATATCGTACCGGCAGGACCGGGCAGGCAGCTGTATATTTTCAGGCATGCAGGTATGATCTTACTGGTCTCTTCTCTGGCAGCTTACCTGATCTTCAACAAAGCAGGTTGGTTCAAGGAAGGAGCCCTGAGAAGGATCGTCAAAAGCACTGGTTCGCGAGTGATCGGATCCAGTGTTGGGATCACGTCTATTGTCATGATGGCTGTGATCATGCAGCATGCCGGTATGACTGATACCTTGGCGCAGGGATTTTCCAATACGATCGGCTGGTTCTATCCCGCTGTTGCGCCGTGGTTGGGAGCTTTGGGAGCAGTGATGACTGGAAGCAATGCCAATTCAAACCTGGTATTTTCAGCCCTCCAACAACGAACGGCTGAGATCCTGGGTCTGCCAGCGGCGATCATCCTGGCGGCTCAGACCACAGGAGGTGCGCTGGGATCTGTGGCTGCTCCAACAAAAGTGATCGTTGGTGCCAGCACCGCCGGCATGGAAGGTAAAGAAGGGGAGATCCTGCGAAAGCTGCTGCCGATCATATGTATTCTGCTGCTGATGATAAGTCTGATCACAGCTCTGGCGGTCTACCTGTTATGAATAAGATCACAACTTTTCTGAAATCCCATCCAGCTTTGTATTACCTGGTGGTGTTCCTGTTGATGATCATCCCGGCTCTTCTATTATTTCCGGCCGCTGAAGGGGAAAATCAAATTGGATTGATCGTTTTCTTGGGACTTGTGATCTTGGCAAATCTAGCTGCTGTAATTCCATTTAACTCCAAGTAATAATCTTGATTTAGATTTCATCTATTAAACAAATAAGTTCCGGGATGGATCATATCCGGACTTTTCATTTATAGGGTGTTAATCATATGAAACCTACCTGGTTGTCTATTCTGTTTGTTTTTATTCAATTTCTATGCCTGGCAGTAATTGGCTTGACGGGTCCGATTTTTGCGAATCCGCTTCTTTTGTTATTGATCGAACTAAGTGGCTTGTTCCTGGGGATCTGGGCAGTCCTAACTATGCGGATAGGGCATTTTAATATTGCTCCGGAACCTTTAACCTGGAGTAAGATGGTCTCCCGGGGTCCTTATAGGATTGTCCGCCATCCTATGTATCTGGCGTTATTAATAACAACATTCCCTTTAGTGATCTCTGATTACAGTTCCCTGAGGTTGGTTTTCTGGTGCATTCTTCTGGCGGATTTAGTTCTAAAAATGGGATATGAGGAGGGCTTGCTACAAAAGCAATTCTCTGAATATGGCCAATATCAAAAACAAACTGCCAGAATGCTTCCAGGAATTTATTAGCCTGGAGAATCTTCAAAGACGCGCCATTTTTTTAACCTCCTCGCCTGTTTATTTCAACCTGATAGGATTTGAGAGACTAGATAGCCATAATTGGTATTGTCACCAGTTATAATGGAAATCGATAGATCTCTACTGTAAGGATTGTGATTTATGCGAGAAGTCGCCATTTTAGGAATTGGACAGGTCCCAGTTGGAGAACACTGGGATAAACGCCTGGTAGAGTTAGCCGGGGATGCAATATTTAAAGCTCTGGAAGATGCTGAACTCAAGCGGGTGGAAGCCCTTTATGTTGGGAATATGATGGCTGGCCAGCTAGATAAACAAAGCCATCTGGGAGCTTTGATATCTGATTGGGTCGGATTCCGGGGTATTGAAGCCATGACTGTGGAAGCTGCCTGTGCCTCCGGCGCTTTGGCACTTCGAACAGCTATGGTAGCCGTCGGATCTGGATTGGTTTCCAGTGCACTGGCCGTTGGTGTTGAGAAAATGACCGATACTTCACCCAGGGAAACCACTGCAGCTTTGGCTACAGCAGCCAGTGCAGATTGGGAAGGAATCCATGGAGTGACCTTTGTGGGGTTGAATGCATTGATCATGAGGCGATATATGTACGAATATGGTTGGAAACATGAGGATTTTGCTCCGTTTTCGATCAATGCTCATAACAACGGTGCCAAAAATCCTAATGCGCGCTTCCAATCTCCCATTACCCCAGAAATTTATAAAAATGCAGCGATGATCGCAGATCCGATCAACCTGATGGATGCATCACCAATGGGTGATGGCGCTGCAGCAGTCATCGTAGTTCCGGCCGATTTGATCAAAGGACAGAAGGGAAAACCGATTATCAAGATCGCTGGTTCTGCAGTGGCGACAGACAGTTTGGCAGTGCATGATCGCCATGATCCTCTCTGGCTCGCTGCGGCTGAAAAATCTTCCAGAGAGGCTTACCGGCAAGCGGATGTTGAACCCAAAGATATAGACTTTTTTGAGATCCATGACGCTTTTTCGATCATGGCCGCCCTTTCCCTGGAGGCCTGTGGTTTTTCTGATAGAGGGCAAGGGCCGCGGTTGGCCCTAGATGGAGAAATTGGACCCGATGGCAAGCTACCCCTATCAACAATGGGTGGACTGAAGGCCCGGGGTCATCCAGTCGGTGCGACCGGGATGTACCAAATTGTGGAAACTGTGCAGCAGCTGCGAGGGGAAGCCGGTCCGGCTCAGATCGATGGCGTTAGTGTCGGTATGGCCCAGAACATTGGCGGCAGCGGAGCGACCATTGTCACGCACATCCTAAAAGCGGAATAAGGATCACGGAAGTCATCTGTGACAGCCCTCTATTCTATCTCCCCCCTCAGTGAGGAAAACGCCCGGGAAATCACAACCTGGCGTTATGATCCACCTTTTGATCTGTACGATCTTGCTCCTCAATATTTATCTGGATTCATAAATCCCGAGTACTATTATCATCAAATCTTGAATGAAAAAGAGGATCTGGTCGGATATTGCTGTTACGGTTTGGATGCCCAGGTGCCAGGGGGAGAATATTTGATCAATATGCCCGAGGTCCTTGATATTGGCGTAGGAATGAAGCCGATCTTTACGGGTGCAGGCCTTGGTCATGAGTTTGTCTCTGCTATACTTGATTATGCCAGTGAAAGGTTCAACCCTTCACGTTTTCGGGTGACGGTAGCAGAGTTTAATCAGCGCTCATTAAAAACATTCCAGAACCTGGGATTCAAAATCCAGGGCAGTTTTATTCGGGAGCTGGTAGATATTCAATTTTTCCAGCTGGAAAAACCAGTCAAGGAGGAAGATTATGGATAAGCTAGCTAAACAACCAATTCTAAGTTACACCAAATATGATGAACCCCTGACCGAAGAGCAAACCGAAGTTTATTTGAAAGTCCTGCCTGACTGGAAGATCGTTTTCAGGGAAGGCAATCCCCGTATTGAGAAAAGCTATCCATTTGATGATTTTATGGGAGCTGTAAAATTCGCAAACCAGATAGCTGACCTTGCCGAGGAAGCACACCACCACCCTGATATTCTAATTAGCTGGGGAAGGTGTGCAGTGAGTTGGTGGACCTTTGTTTATAAGAGGCTTCATGAGAACGATTTTATTATGGCAGCAAGGACAGAAAAGCTTTTTCAAGATCTATCTTGAAGGAAATAATGACGTGAATTAATATAGTGCGTGACATGTGCTGGGAATGGCAAGCCACCTATGAAACAGCTAAGAGAGATATCCATTTCACGCAATCTATAAAGGAAAACAAATGAAAATTGCCGATCCTAGTTTAGTGATGGATCCCTTGGTAACTCCCACTGGAGAGATTATCGCAGAAATGATCGGGAAGGCTGTTGGAGATGATGCCAATCACAGTCTGGCCCGGATCGTGATCCCAACTGGAAGGTCCAGTAATCTGCACTATCACAAGGTCACTGAGGAGACCTACTTTATCTTAAAGGGAGAGGCAGAGATGCAGGTAAATGGGAAGATGATTAAGCTTATTCCCGGGCAGGCCTGTTATTTAGCGCCGGGGGATGTTCACCAGATCCATAATGATGGTGAAGCAGACTTGGTTTTTCTGGCTTTTTGCGCACCGGCCTGGGTACCGGAAGATTCGTTTGAGGTTGTAGGATAAGAATAAGGACTTAGTCCCTCACATTAACTTTTGTACTTAATCCAAATCTACCAGATTATCCAGACGCTGCAGCAGTTCCTGGAAATTCTTTTCCCCATCGATAGTCAATATAATTGCATCTTCTGGGCAAATTTCAACACACCGTCCGCAGCCTCGGCATTCCAAACTGATTTCTGCTTTTCCATTGATCACATGGATTGCTTCAGCAAAGCATACACTCTCTTCACAAAGTCCACAACCTGTGCAGTCATCGGTGACAGAAACTTCAACCCCCGGCATACGGGTGATCTTGTTTCCAATCTTGGGTGTCAGATCTGTGACCACTCCCCACAGACAACAGCAGGGACAGCAGTTGCAAATAGTCATCAGTTCCTCGGTCGGTCTTACACCGAGCCAAACCGAATCTATGCGGTTGCTTCCAATCGAATGTACTAGCCCGGCTTCACGGCATAGCCTAGCATGCTCCAGGGCTTCCTCTTTTGTTACCAGTCGCCCGAGTTTTGAGTTGATCTGCAAGACAGGTTTACCCAGAAATAGACAGCCCATATCTCTGGGATAATCCTGGCACTTATCCCCATCTCGGCAGATGCAGAAATTCATGATCCAGTGATGGTTGGCTTTGTTTATAAAATGCTCCACCACTTGGGAGGGAATGATCATGCTTTCTGGTCGGTCCAGGGGTTCATTGATCTGGATGGTCTGGTCCTTCGGTAGGACGTACATCTCGTCTCCCCGGAATAATAGATGATCAACCAGGTTGCCAATCAGGGGCACCTTGGTAAGTTTGGCAAGGGAATACCGAGTGGGGTAGATCGTTTTTAGGAAGTTTACGAACCAGACAGGAGTACTCATTTTTGTATTTGACAGTTCTTTGAATTTAATATGGGTAGATTATAACTGAGATTGATCCTATTTTATATAGACGTAAATCGTAAAACGTAAGACGTAAGTAGAGGAGTAATCTTAATCGACTTACAATTTACAACTTACAACTAACCAGGAAATCCGCAGTCGCTGATTTCCGATTATGGTACACTGACAGCGATGGATCAAAAAACGTTGAACACCCTGGAATACCCCCGCATTTTGGCTGCCCTGGCAGCCCACTGCCACTTTAATCCGGCTCGTGAGAACGCCCTGGAAATTCAGCCATCCACTGATCTGGAAGAAGTCCGTGGATTACAAAGCGAGACTTCTGATGCGGTGGCGCTTTTGACCCTTCATCCCGGAACAACTATCGGGGGAGCCAGGGATCTCAGGCCGGTTGTAGAGGACGCCCTGCGCGGTATTATTTTGGATCCTTCCCGCCTGCTGCAGGTGAAGGATTCCCTCGTGGCAGCCCGAAATTTAAAGAGAGTATTCCAGAAAGACCAGGGAGAATTTCCTACCCTGGAGAGCATTTCTGAGCAGCTGCCGGATTCATTGGGTTTGGTAAGTTTGATTTCCAAGGTTGTCTCAGAGCAGGATGGTATCCTGGATACCGCTTCAGATAAACTAGGACAAATCCGCCGGGATCTAAGAACACAACACACAAGGCTTAAAAACCACATGGACCAGATGCTAAAGAAGCCTGAGGTTGCCAAATATTTGCAAGAGTCGATCATCACTCAGCGCAATGGGCGTTATGTGCTACCGCTGAAAGCGGAATCTAGAACCAATGTGCCAGGCATTGTGCACGATCAGTCCACTTCCGGGGCGACAATTTATGTCGAACCACAGGTGATGGTGGAAGCTAACAATAAATTCCGGAAGTTGGAATTAGATGAACGGGATGAGATTCAGCGCATTCTGGCACAATTAACTGCCAAAGTGGCTGAACACGGACCGGTTTTGCAGGATATGGTAGAGATATTGATCCGTTTGGACCTGGCATTTGCCCGGGGAAGATACGCGCTTGAGTTGAACGCTTTCCCAGCGACCTTGCATCCTTTCCCAAAGAAGCAGGGAAAAGGCCATCCCGGTGTTGTGTTGCGACTCTTCGGTGCCCGGCATCCGCTTCTGGATCCTCATCATGTGGTGGCGATAGATGTCGCTCTGGATAAAGATACATACGCATTGATCATCACTGGTCCCAATACCGGGGGTAAAACAGTTACATTAAAAACTGTCGGATTACTGGTATTGATGGCCCAAAGCGGGCTGCATATCCCTGCTTCTGGATCATCTGAGATCAGTCTTTTTACTGATATTTATGCTGATATAGGGGATGAACAATCCATTGAACAGTCCTTGTCTACTTTTTCGGGTCATATTACCAATATCATCAAGATCCTGGAAAAAGTAGATCGCCGATCCCTGGTGATCCTCGACGAGTTAGGTGCTGGTACTGATCCCCAGGAAGGCGCTGCACTTGCTCGATCCTTGATGTCCAATCTATTGGATCGGGGGATCACCACCCTGGTCACTACCCATCATCCAGATTTAAAGGCTTATGCACATAGCACACCAGGTGTGATCAACGCCTCGGTAGAATTTGACCTGGAAAGTTTACGACCTACTTATCATCTCACAATCGGGTTACCGGGCCGCTCAAACGCGTTGGCCATTGCAGGAAGACTGGGTCTTCCGGACGAGATCATCCAGTCAGCCAGAGGAACCCTCGATCCTGCTGATTTGAAGGCGGATGATTTGCTGGATGAGATCCACCGGCAGCGGAAATTGGCAGAGGATACTCGCGAGTCTGCGGAAAAAGCTCACCAGGAAGTCGAAAAGCTGCGGGTCCAGCTAGCTGATCGGATCGTGGAGGTTGAGAACGAACGTTTGGAGACCCTGGAGAAGATTCAACGGGAATCTAAAGAAAAACTTCAGTTCCTGCAGGATGACCTCAATTCGATCAAGGAAGACCTGGAAAAGGATCAAATCCCTGAGGAGAAGATCGAAGAGCTGGAAGAGAAAACCGAACAGGTGGAAGAAGAGATCTCCCAACCGCTTCCAAGTAAGAGAACAAAACTTGATTTGCCCATACCAATGGGTCCCATCCAGCAGGGTGATAAGGTATATTTGCGCGCGCTGGGGAAAAAGGGAAACGTACTGTCAGTAAACGGTAATTCTGTGGAGATCCAGGTGGGAAATATGCGGGTCCGGGCTCAGAAATCAGATATTGAGCACACAACCATGGATGAGACGGCGGAAGTGGATGCCGGTCATGATGCGATAGTCAGGATACCCACAGAAGTGGTTTCACCTGGAATGGAGTTGGATCTGCGCGGCCAGCGAGTGGATGAAGCCCTTGAAAATTTGGGATACTTCCTGGATAAAGCTTTTCTGGCGCGTCTGCCCTGGGCTCGGATCATTCACGGAATGGGCACTGGTAGGCTCAGGAAAGCGGTCCGCGAGGTCTTGAAGGCACATCCACAGGTGGATCATTTTGATCCAGGGAAGGAAGGCGAAGGGGGAGATGGGGTTTCAGTGGTAAGTTTTATGGAATAAGAATTTTTCCTCAGCCTGTTTTCCTTCACATTCTCCGAATAATTCCCTAATCATTTATTTATACATTACTCCTATACTGTGAGTATTACTAGATTCACAATAAAGGAGTTCGATCATGAAAAAAATATTATTGGTAGTTTCAATTCTTGCAGTTGCAGCAGTGGCCTTAAGTGTCGCAAGCCCTGCCATGGCATCCGAGTCACTCAAAGGTGGACCCCGAAATGGCGATCCAGAAGCTTTGGGACTCAGAGGTAATTCTTATATGGGAGAACTTGGTACAGGAACTGGTATTCCAGTCAATCAAAATCTTTCCATCAATCAGGAAATTGCCATGGATGGCTTGCTGGATGACATCATCCATGAAAATCTGGCCAGTGAACTTGGTATTTCTCCAGAGGTCTTGGCTAAGCGTTTAGCCGCAGGTGAGTCCATCTATGATATTGCTATCAGTTTTGGTTTTGATGCAGCTTCATTCAGCGCGTTGATGGCTGATGCTCGGGCCGATGCCCTGATCCAAGCTGTTGATCGCGGTCTGCTTGCCCAGGAACAAGCCGATTGGGTGGCTTCACGGGGTTTTGGAAATCCTGTGTTTGAGAATGGGGACGACTGCAAAGTAAATTAGTATCAACAAATAGAGCTGATCTGTTTTCAGAATAGCTCAAAATGTAATAAAAACAAAGGTCTGTCATTAGATGACAGGCCTTTGTTGGTTAATGGGCCATTCTTCTATAATAAAAAATCGATTACAGATATATGTGGGTCACCAAGTTTAAAGGCCCGTTTTCCGGGGAACAAAACATACGAATTTTTCGTCATAATTTAGAATAACAATATTATTTTGATGGAGTATCTTATGAGAAACCTT
>CAYORF010000056.1:0-17780 GCA_964406305.1 uncultured Anaerolineales bacterium
CTGTTCTACCCTTTTTCAGTACTTATTGTCAAGTATATGTAACAGGGCAGGTCACGTGCATAGACCAATCTGGCCTCTGGATGAGATGGAACTCAATGATTATCCACTGAAATAAAAAACAATTTAGTCACAAAAGAAGGAAATACTATGCCTGTTGAAAAACTCAATCCTTCAGGACTTCACAAGCCGACTGATAATTTATATTCCCACATTGTGCGAGCGGCTGGCAATGTTTTCTACCGCATTGGAGGTCAGGTGGCCCTTGACCCAGATGGAGTGAATATTTTTGTGGGAGACATGGCCGCACAAATCCGATCCTGCTATGAGCAGGTCACATTGGCTCTCGAAACCGTAGGGCTAACCTGGAATGATGTGGTTCACATTTTCACATTTACAACAGACATGGCCGAATACATAAAATACGAGCGTGACATTGCAAAAGAATTCTTTAGAGAAAATCCTCCAGCCTCAACCCTCGTTGAAGTCACCCAGCTTGTCGAACCTGAATGGCTGGTAGAAGTTCAGGTTGATGCTATTGCAGATAAGTAATTTAATTACCTTGAATTATTAATCGTAGAGTCACCATTCCTATTGAAAACGGGTGATACTATGAAAGCGTTCCTCCCGTAGTCCTAAACTAAGAGTAATCACAAACCAGTTTAGCAAAAGGAGGAACGTTGTGCAACTCCGGCGCGGAAGCCACGATGCAGGCCATTCGGGTGATGCGGACTTATACTGAAAAACGAAAAGTCGCCAAGTTCGAAGGTGCTTATCATGGTTGGCATGAATACACCAGATTTAGCATCAATATTTATCCTGACGATATGGGGCCTGACGATCGTCTTAATGCTGTCCCAGAATCGGCCGGGATCCCTTATGAGATCCCGGATGCTATCCAATAATTAAAGCGTCTTTGAGATAATCTAAGAACATGCCGATGAACTTGCAGGAGTGATGATCATACCGGTCTTTGGCACGGGCACGATCCCGGCCACAAAAGAGTTCCTCCAGAAACTAGGGGAGGTCACGGAACGCACTGGTGTGATTCCAGACATAGCAACCTCCGGCAAGATTATCGGGGGAGGATTACCTGTCGGTGCGGGTGGTTGCTCGAAAGAAGTCATAGAGAACGTTCTTGAAGCAGAAATGTCGCTGACCGTCGCAGGTACATTCGGCGGCAACCCTATGACCCTTGCGGCAGGGACAGCCATGCTCAGACATCTCCACGCCAATCCTCAAATCTATGAAAATTTGACCAGGAAAGGTGACTGGCTGAGGAAAAGATTTAATGAGTGGGCAAAGACCAAAGGATACCCTGCTTTCATGACAGGAGACGCGTCAATGTTCTAGATCCACATGAAAGGTACACCCATTAACCAACATCGGGACCTGCTCGGCCAACACAGCGAGCCACTGGCCAAACTGCAGATCTTCTTGCGACTAAATGGTGTTTTTATCCCATGGCTGCACTTTGCCTTCATATCAGATGCCCACAGCGATGAGGATATCGAGGAAATTCTCAGAGTACACCAGATTTCAGTAGAGGTTTGTTTGCAAAATCACCAGATTATCTGATTCTCTACCAGTAACGGGAATATTTATTTGGGTATATTTTCGATACACCTGTAGCAAGAGATGGAGAGGTTATCATCAGACCAATCATGACTCTGGGCCTCACCCGGGATTATTGTATCCTGGAGGGTGTTCCAGTGATTAAATTCTTGATAAAGATAAAAGAATTGATCGAAGTACCGAGTAGATGGACCTGTAATTTAATAGCTGCTATTGGGCTCATATAGAATTTGATTATACCGGCAGCTGAGAAAAAAATAACATGCGGAATGCTTCGTATGTTATTTTTATTTAGTTTCGAGAGAATCCTAACTTACGAGGACAAGCTCGCGTTCGCCCAGTAATCTTTAAGCGCCACCAGATCCGGGTTTTCCCAGTTGAGTACCTTCACCATGATAATGGTTTGGGTCTTCTCTACACCAGGGATCTTTTGGATCCGCTCTGTGAGCAGGTCAGTCAAGTGCTGGTTGTTATAACACATGGCATCCAGTAAAAGATCGTATTCACCCACGACCAGGCTAACAAAGGAGACTTCAGGATATTTGAGGACTTCCTTGGCAATAAATTCCACGTCCTGGGATTTCTCAGCCCGGATCATGATATTGGCGTAGGCTTGAAATCCTACTTTCTCAGGAGGGACACGGGCAATGAATGTTAATACGCCATTATCAACCATTTTGGTCACGTGATTACGGACGGTATTGACTGCCACGTTAAGTTCCTTAGCAATCTCTGTAAAGGATTTTCTCCCGTCATTTTGCAGCATAGTGATGATTGAGAAATCGAGGTCATCTAGGGAACTAATTGTGTTTCCGTTCATATTTTATTCCTGTAACTTGTTGTGTGGACTATTATATACCTCCCGGTTTTACACCCCGTTTTTTATGTTAGGCTTAATGTTTTCAGTAATTCTGTGAAAAACATCAATTTAACTGCTTCGTGACCCCCCATTATACACGAAAAATATTCAATATGTGTGTATATTGGGTGCAATTAAGTATAAAGTGACCTATGTTTATTGACAAAAATTCTTTAAAATGATAAATTTCAATTAAGTAATTTTACGTGAGCATAAGTTCTGATGGAGGATAGGCAAAACCAATTCTAGAGGAGCATATATGGCAGAAAAATACCCCTTCGATCATGTTTCACCAGTCTGGTCGCGCTACAGCGATATGGTTGTCAGCCATGGTGCAGGCAGCTACCTTTTTGACACAAAAGGCAACAAGTATCTGGACTTTACAACGGGAATCGGTGTTACCAATACCGGCCATTGCCATCCCAAAGTAGTCAAGGCCATCCAAGACCAGGCTGCGAAGCTGATCCACGGCCAGGCCAATATCGTCATGCACCAACCCATGTTAGGTTTGATTGATCGCTTGAAAACGATCGTACATCCCAGCCTGGATGGATTTTTCTTTAGCAATTCAGGGGCAGAAGCTGTTGAGGGCGCAATTAAATTGGCCAGGATGGTCACAAAGCGTCCAAATGTGATCGTTTTTCAGGGCAGCTTTCATGGGCGGACAATTGCCACCATGTCGTTAACCACTTCAAAAACCATCTACCGGGCAGGGTACCAGCCGCTGATGCCGGGTGTATTTGTAGCCCCTTTCCCTTATGCTTATCGCTATGGCTGGGATGCAGAACAAACCAGCCAATGGTGTCTGGATGAACTCGAATTGCTTTTGTTGTCTCAAACCGCACCGCATGAGACGGCTGCGATATTAATTGAGCCTGTATTAGGGGAAGGTGGATATATAGTGCCTCCCCAGAGCTTCATTGAGGGATTAAGAGAGGTCGCGGATAAACACGGTATCTTATTGATCTTTGATGAGATTCAATCAGGTTTTGGACGAACTGGGAAATGGTTCGCCCACAATCATTTTGGCGTGCGTCCTGATATCATCACGGTCGCAAAAGGCCTGGCTTCAGGTATGCCTATCTCCGGTGTGATATCCCGCCTGGAATTGATGGAAAAATGGACTCCCGGTTCACACGGGGGAACCTACGGTGGGAATGTCGTTGCTGCAGCTGCTGCAGTTGCTACAATTAACGCGATTGAGCAGGAAAATATGCTTGAGAATGCCGCTGCAAGGGGCGAACAACTTATCAATGCACTTAAAGAATTCCAGCGCTCACATCCTGAGATTGGAGATGTCCGGGGCCTGGGATTGATGATCGGAGTTGAATATCGCGATAAGGAAGGAAAACCTTCCAGGAAACTCGCCAAGGCGGTTACCAAAAAGGCCTTTGAAAAAGGATTGATGCTGCTTACCTGCGGACTCTGGGATAATACAATTCGCTTGATCCCGCCTCTTAACATTTCCTCAACTGAGGTAGAAGAGGCCCTGGGGATTATCGAGGATTCCCTGTAAAGATGAAAATCTGGCGAGTTAATCTAAAAACGAACGAATTTAATATTGAACCTACGCCCGAACACTGGAGCCACTTGGGCGGCAGGGGTTTAATTGCCCAGATCTTGGTTGATGAAGTTAACGCCTCCTGCGACCCGTTGGGCTCCGAAAACAAGTTGATATTCGCTCCGGGTTTATTGGTTGGGCACCGCCTTTCGAGCCTGGATCGGATTTCAATTGGTGGTAAAAGCCCACTGACCGGTGGTATCAAGGAAGCCAATGCAGGAGGCCGAACGGGGTATCACCTGGCACAGTTAGGTATCAAAGCATTGATCCTCGAAGAACAACCTGAAAATCCCGAATGGAAGATCCTGATGATCGATAATGATGGGGTTCATTTTGAAGATGGATCTGATCTGATCGGAAATGGTGTATATGAATGTGCTCCAAAAATAATAGAGAAGTATGGTGATGAGATTGCCCTGGCACTGATCGGTCCTGGGGGTGAGATGAGAATGAAAGCCGCTGGTATCCAGAATATAGACAAGGATGAGGTTCCTTCCAGAATCGCGGCCCGGGGTGGATTGGGCGCTGTGATGGGATCAAAATTCGTCAAGGCGATCGTGATCGATGCCTCGGGAGGCGACCGGCCATCCTTAATAGATAAAGGCGCATTTAAAGAAGCCAGGAAGGTTTACACCAAGGCTTTGTTGGAGCACCCTCAAACAAAATCCTATACGGACTATGGCACGGCAGCCATGACCGATATGACCAACCATTTTGGAGCGCTGCCTACCAGGAACTTCAGTGCAGGTTCATTTGAAGGTGCCGAAAAGATCAGTGGTGACGCGCTGCGAGATTTACTTTTACGCCGGGGAGGAGTGAGCAATACAAGCCATGCCTGTATGGCGGGATGTTCCATCAAATGTTCAAACGTCTTTGGTGATGAATCTGGTAAAGAGGTAATCAGTTCACCGGTCGAATATGAAACCATTGGATTGATGGGATCCAACCTGGGCATAGATAGCCTGGATTCGATTGCGAAATTAAACTGGATCGTAAACGATTTGGGGATAGATTCAATTGAAATTGGAGCGGCGCTAGGTGTAGCCTGTGAAGCTGATCTAATGAAATTTGGCGATGCAGATAGGGCAGCTGAATTATTAAATGAAATAAGACAAGGATCTGAACTGGGAAGAATATTGGGTGATGGAGCAGTATCGGTAGGAAAGGCCTATGGAGTAGATCGTGTGCCAACCGTCAAGAATCAGGCTATGTCAGCCTATGATCCCCGGGCGGTCAAAGGCACTGGCGTAACCTATGCGACCTCACCCCAAGGTGCTGATCACACTTGCGGGCTTACCATCCGGGCGAAGATCGACCACAGATCACCTGAAGGCCAGGTTGATCTGTCTATGATCAGCCAGTACAAGATGGCTGGTTATGATACCCTGGGAGCCTGTCTATTTGCCGGATTTGGATTTGCGGTTGCCAATCAAACCATTGCCCAGTTGATCAATGCTCGATATGGCACAGATTTTGGAGATGATATTCTCGTAGTGCTGGGAAAAGAGAGTATTCGACTGGAGTTGGAATTTAATCGAATGGCTGGTTTCACAAACGCTGATAACAGACTGCCAAAATGGATGACGGAAGAGGTTTTGCCACAGGCGAATACAGCATTTGATGTGCCAGACCAGGACCTGGATAGTATATTTGCTGGATTATCAGAAAGTGCCTGATCGATTGTTCAGCTGAGATTGCAATAAACACTGATTTTATACAGGAATGAGAGATATATCCAATTACAAGGAGCAAGATTATGGCAGATTCAGGTGATAACAAAAAAACAGTAGTGAATTCCTGGAACGAATGGGATCCCCTGAAACATATTATTGTCGGTAGGGCAGATGGTACGATGGTGCAGGCACCGGAGCCGGCTATTGAGCGGGATTGGCCGGACCATGGATTTCCATTGGGCACATACGGTTTATTGCCCAAAGAAATGGAAGACAAAGCCAATGAACAGCTGGATAATTTTGCGAGTATGCTCGAAAAACGGGGAATTAAGGTCGATCGGCCCACCCCGATGGATTTCAGCCAGGAGGTCCAGACACCTGATTGGGTCCAGAAGTCCATGTTTAGCTGCATGCCTCCCCGGGATCTATTATTGACTGTGGGTAATGAGATTATGGAAACGACCATGTCGCAGCGGGCACGCTGGTTCGAATATCTTGCTTATCGTCCGTTGCTTGAGAGATATTTCAAGGAAGATCCAAATTTTAAATGGTCCGCAGCTCCTAAACCTCGCCTCACCGATGAATCTTATAAGCCTGATTATTGGCGTGAATGGGATAAGAAATCCAAAGAAGAGGTTGAAAAAGCAATCCAGGAACGAGATTGGGTCCTGACCGAAAAAGAACCGCTTTTTGATGCTGCCGATATTTCAAGGGCCGGGAAAGATCTGTTTATTTATCATTCCTCGGTAACCAATAAGGCAGGGATCGATTGGCTGAGGCGCCACTTTTCAGATCACCGTCTTCATGCAGTTTGGTTCAAAGAAGATAATCCAATTCACATGGATGCAACCTTTGTTTTCTTGCGACCTGGTTTGGCTTTAACGAATAAAAAGCGGATTCCACTTACTCCTAACTTCTTCGAGTTTTTTAAGAAGAATGACTGGGAACTCGTAGAATGCGCTGAACCGGCCCTGCCTGGATATCCACCCCTGTCCTTTTGCAGCCGCTGGTTGTCCATGAATATCCTTATGTTGGATCAAAAAACGATCTGCGTTGATGCCCAGGAAAATGATCAGATGGAGCAGTTCGACAAACTTGGTTTTGAAGTAATTCCAGTCGAATTTGGAGATGTAAGCCCCTTTGGGGGAGGGTTGCACTGTGCCACGGCGGATGTTTACAGGGAAGGGATACGTGAAGAGTATTTCCCGGTACAAATTCCCGGATTTTAGTTTGTTATAATCAAAGCCTATTCGAAAAAAAATTGAACTGGAGACAAGTATGGCATTCAACTTACGCAACAGGCATTTCCTTAAATTATTGGATTTCTCACAAGAAGAAATTCAATTCTTGCTAGATCTGGCGATAGATTTGAAGAAAGCCAAATATGGTGGTTACGAACAACCCCAATTGGAGGGGAAAAATATTGCATTGATCTTTGAAAAGGCCAGCACACGTACACGCTGTGCGTTTGAAACCGCATCCTATGATCAAGGAGCTCATATCACCTACCTCGGTCCGACAGGATCTCAGTTAGGTACCAAAGAAACCATGAAAGACACGGCCCGGGTTCTGGGCAGAATGTATGATGGCATTGAATATCGCGGTTTTGGCCAGGAGAGAGTTGAAGAATTAGCTGAATTCGCAGGAGTTCCAGTCTGGAACGGCCTGACCAATGAATATCATCCAACCCAGGTCTTGGCAGATTTACAAACCATGATCGAACATTCCGATAAACCTCTGGACCAGATCAGCTTTGCTTATCTGGGTGATGCCCGCAATAATATGGGTAATTCCTTGTTGGTAGGCGCAGCTAAAATGGGAATGGATTTTAGATCGGTAGCTCCCAAAAGTGTGCAGCCTGATATCGAGCTGGTTAAAAAAGCGCAGGAAATCGCCAAGGTAACCGGGGCGCAAATTACTATCACCGAAGACCTGAACAGTGGAGTAAAGGATTGTGATTTCCTGGTTACTGATGTGTGGGTTTCGATGGGTGAACCTGACGAGGTTTGGGCACAGCGCGTCAAATTGCTTCAACCCTATCAGGTCAATGCAGCAGCCATGGAAAAAACATCCAATCCGGATGTAAAATTCATGCATTGTTTACCTTCTTTCCATAATGATCAGACGATTGTTGGCAGGGAGATCAAAGAAAAATTTGGACTTGATTCCATGGAAGTCACAGACGAGGTATTTGAATCGGATGCCTCAGTTGTTTTTGATGAAGCAGAAAACCGCGTTCATACCATCAAAGCTGTTATGGTTGCTACGCTGGGAAAATAAAAAAAATTGAATTAATCATCCAAGGAGAAAAGAATGGCTAGAAGAGTAATCATCATTGGTGCTGCAGGTAGGGATTTTCATAACTTCAACACCTATTTTCGTGGTAACGAGTCCTATGAAGTAGTAGCTTTTACTGCAGCCCAAATTCCGGATATCGACGGACGTAAATACCCTGCTGAATTAGCCGGGAAACTATATCCCGCTGGAATACCTATCTATGCTGAAGAAGATCTACCCAAATTGATCAATGATCTAAAAGTTGATGAATGTGTCTTTGCTTATAGTGATGTTACTTACCAGCATGTCATGGCCATGAGCGCAATCGTGAATACTGCAGGTGCTTCCTTTACATTGCTCGGTCCAAAAGACACCATGGTTAAGAGTAAAAAACCCCTGGTCTCTATTGGTGCTGTCCGGACAGGGTGTGGAAAAAGCCAAACCTCCCGCCGGGTGATCGAAATTTTGATGGCCCAGGGTCTTAAAGTGGTTGCTATCCGCCACCCCATGCCTTACGGGGACCTGGCTGCTCAGAAAGTCCAGCGATTTGCCACGTTGGATGATCTGGTCAAGCACAAATGCACTATAGAAGAAATGGAAGAATACGAACCCCATGTCGTACGGGGCAATGTGATCTATGCCGGTGTTGATTATGAGGCGATCTTAAGAGCGGCAGAACAAGATCCAGACGGATGTGATGTGATCGTTTGGGATGGCGGAAATAACGACTTCCCATTCTATAATTCTGATCTGCACATTACAGTAGTTGACCCTCACCGGCCCGGACATGAGCTTAGGTATTATCCTGGTGAAGTGACTTTAAGAATGTCAGATGTGGTTGTCATCAACAAGATGGACAGCGCCGACGCGGCCGGCATCCAAACTGTGCGAGAAAACATCGCTAAGCTGGCTCCTGATGCTATTGTTATTGATGCAGCTTCTACACTTGATATTGAAGATCCTTCTCTTGTAAAAGGCAAACAGGTATTAGTCGTTGAAGACGGTCCGACTTTAACTCACGGTGGAATGAAAATTGGTGCTGGTACAGTTGCGGCTCAGAAATTCGGCGCGGCGGGATTTGTGGATCCACGGCCTTTCATCGTTGGAAAGCTGAAAGAGACTTATGAAAAATATCCCAATATCGGCGTATTATTGCCAGCCATGGGCTATGGTGAACAGCAGCTCAAAGATCTTGAGACAACCATCAATAATACTGAATGTGACTCGGTGGTAATCGGTACTCCTATCGATTTGGGACGGATCATCAAAATCAATAAACCATCAACCAGAGTTTTCTATGAGTTGCAGGAAATTGGCCGACCCAATCTGGCAGAAGTATTGGATGATTTTACAAAAATAATGAAATAGCAAATTTTCAAGATTTGACAGACCCATTGGAATTTAGTCTTTCTAGGAGCTTGACTCCGAGAATACAAATATTTTCGATTTTGTATAAAACACATATATATACAATAACCGCTCGATATCATCGAGCGGTTATTGTAACGAGGAAATTATTTTGCCCCTATGCTGTTTATTCTTGGACAATATAAGTAAGAAACCCTTAAAATTCTACCGATCAATATCTTGCATACCAACTCATGTGTTGAAAAAATATGAGTACAATAAAAATCAAGATACAACTCTTTTCTATTCTACGTGATTCTCTTCCTCCTGAGGCGAAAGGTAAATGCGACTTAATGATATCTCGTGGATCCGATTTGAATGTCCTATTAAATAAACTTGAGATTAAAAGAACAGTTATTATAAGTGTAAATGGAAATCATATTTCTGATAGATCTTACTTATTACAGCATGGTGATGAGATCAAGATCTTCTCGTCATTAAGTGGTGGATAGTGTCAAATTATAACTACTTTAGATGAGGAATTTGTTATGTCTTTTGGATATCACGGAAAAATATTGCATGTTGATCTTTCAATGGGGAAGTTTCGTGTAGAAGAACCAGACCTGGAATTCTACAGGAAGTACCTCGGTGGTAGCGCGCTGGCAATGTATTACCTGCTTAAAGAAATACCCCTCAAAACGGATCCCCTGAGTGAAGATAACGTAATGGTTTTTGCAACCAGTATTGTCACAGGGACTCCAATCTCAGGACAAAGCCGGATTACAGTAGCGGCTAAGTCACCTTTGACAGGGGCAATTGGTGACTCACAGGGTGGAGGTTTTTTTCCTGCCGAATTAAAATTCTCCGGATATGATGCCTTGGTGATCAAGGGAAAATCCCCTCAACCAGTTTATCTTTGGATCAAGGATGGCCGGTATGAATTGAGGGATGCCTCCCATCTCTGGGGATCAATCACTGGTGAAACTGAAAAAGCTATCAGGGATGAGTTAGATGATCCGAGGATAGAAGTTCTGCAAATTGGGCCTGCGGGGGAACTGTGTGTCCGATTCGCCGCAATAATCAGCAACTCAAACCGGGCCAATGGACGAACCGGGATGGGTGCTGTGATGGGATCCAAAAATCTAAAAGCAGTAGCGGTTAGGGGGAATATTCGACCCGGCATTGCCGATAAAAGCAGGCTTTCCAAACTTGCTAAATGGGGAACTGCAAATCTGGCTGATTCGGGTATTGCTGGCCTGGCAAAGTACGGCACCAACGAAACCACTGGTGCAAATCAGGCTTCGGGCACATTACCTACCTATAATTACAACAGCGGAGTATTTGATGGTTGGGAGAAAATTGATGGTCATACCATGTATGATACTGTTTTGAAAGGTGCGGCTGAAGGCAAACAGGATCGAGAAGGCCGTGATACCTGTTACGCCTGCACGGTCCGCTGTAAAAGGGTTGTGGAAATCAAGGATGGTCCTTACCAGGTAGATTCCCATTACGGGGGACCCGAGTATGAAACAACATCAACATTTGGTAGTTATTGTGCCATTGATGATCTGGCCGCCATCTGTAAAGCCAATGAAATCTGCAATAAATATGGAATGGATACCATATCCTGCGGCGCCACTATTTCCTGGGCATTTGAAGCATTTAATGAAGGTAAATTGACCCTGGATGACACCGATGGACTTGACTTGAGTTGGGGGAATGCCGAATCAATGGTCAAATTGACTGGAAAGATAGCCAGACGTGAGGGATTTGGGGATATTCTCGCGGAAGGATCTGAACGTGCGGCCCAGACTATCGGGAGAGGCACGGAGTCATATTTGATCACTTTCAAGGGACAGGAAGCCCCGGCCCATATGCCACGAGTAAAACGCTCTCTGGCAGTTGTTTATGCAACAAATCCTTTTGGAGCTGATCATCAATCTCACGAACATGATCCAGCAATAGAGAGTGATTTTGATTATTACACAGAGAGGTTGGCTGTATTGGGTTTCAGCGGGGGAGTAGAACCACGGTCACTTAACGATGAAAAAATCCGATTCACTGTTTTATCCCAACGATTGTACAGTGCCTTGGATAGCCTGAACCTATGTCAGTTTGTATTTGGACCTGCATGGCAGTTGTTCGGACCCGATGATATCGTCGAACTGGTCCGATCGGTTACAGGCTGGGAGGATTTCACCTATGCTGATATTGAAAAAATGGGTGAACGGCGAATAAATATGATGAGAGTTTTTAATGCCCGAGAGGGTTTTGATCGTAAAGACGATATGGTTCCAGAAAAATTATTCAAACCGCTCAAAGGCGGCCCAAGTGATGGCTGGCGGCTGGGCCAGGATGAAGTAACTGAAGCTATTGATAAATACTATGATATCTCCGGCTGGGATGAAACTGGCAATCCCACTCAAGACAAATTGGAAACCCTTGGATTATCCTGGATAGCTGAAATACCGGGTGTTTAATGGATGAAATTTCCGAGTCGGGGATTGGATAATCGAAAAAATGAGCAGTTTTCCAGAGAAAAACGAAATTCAGGCCAGGATCATTGTTCAGGGAATCCCATTTGATCGGTATTCATCCTATAAACGCGGGCCTGCCCAGGCCCCGGAAAAGATCAGGGAAGCCTTATTTAGTGGATCGGCAAATCTATGGAGCGAGTCGGGTTTTAATATTGGGGCTGATAATGTTCTATTTGATGCCGGAGATTTGAACTTTAGTTCCGATAAGGATGTGTTTGAAGAAATCGAGCTTTCTGTATCCAAGATCTGTAGTGATAAAAAGAAACCTCTCTTGCTGGGTGGGGATCATTCGATCACATACCCTATCATAAAAGCGATTTCCAGGTATTTCCCTAAATTGACAATTTTGCACTTTGACGCCCATCCTGATTTGTACGATGAATATGACGGGAATAAGTTATCTCATGCCTGCCCTTTCGCCCGTATTATGGAGGAAGGATTGGTTGAGTGCTTAATTCAGGTAGGCATCCGGACCCTTAATGCCCATCAGCGGGAACAGGTGGAGAGATTTGGAGTAAAAATCATTGAGATGAAAGATCTGCCTAGTGATCTGGTGCTGAATCTATCGTCACCACTTTATATTTCATTTGATATGGATTGTATAGATCCGGGTTTTGCTCCGGGCGTCTCCCATTGGGAGCCTGGTGGTATGTCATCCAGGCAGGTAATTGAAATAATCCAGTCAATCTCTGCAAATATCGTTGGTGCTGATATTGTGGAATTCAATCCTGAGGTAGAGTCTGATCTGACGGCAATGGTCGCCGCAAAAATATTAAAAGAGATGGCTGGAAAAATGCTAGAGAAAGATCTGTATTAAAAATAATATAATATGAGATAAGCTCAGTCAATTAATAATAAAGCCCACCCGACTTGGGTGGACTGATTTGTGGGCAGATTCGGACAGAAATATACGCAAAGAGGCATGCAAAACTACTTCCGACCTGAACCAAACTAAAATTTACATAAGCTGTGCCCTAGCCAGTTCCGCCGAAGTAGACCCCCCATTCTTTATTACAAAGGTGTACCGAACGACCCGGATGGAAATATTCATTAACCATACAAAATTCCAAATTTGATTATTCTTTTGGTTAAGTCGCAGTTCAGAGATTTGTTGCATCCAGTAATAAGAAGTTCGTTGGTTGCCATTTGTCATTTACGAGACTTCGATTTCTTGGCAGAAAATAAATTTACAAACTTTCTTTTGACGAACAATAATATTTTTATGACCCCGTCAGGTCACTAGAAAATTATTACTTCTGTATTTCCTATCTAAAATCAACCGCCACTGCTCTGACCGGAGAACCATCACAACCAACGAGTTTTAATGGTATAGAAATAATAAAAGGAGAATCGAAATCTACTGAGTCCAAGTTAGCTAAATTTTCTACAATGATACCGCCTGCTTCTGCATACATTTCGTGGATTGGGAACTCTTTGCCTCCCGTATTATCAAGATTAATCGCATCAATACCAGCTGTTTTAATGTCTTTTGATAAAAGATATTCCCCTCCTTCTTTCGAGAGAAATGGATGATCATAAAAATCGTTCGTGCCTGCTTTTTTGTACCAGTTTGTTTTAAACAAGACAATATCTGCTTCATTAATTTGGGTTTCATACTTCGAAATTTCATCCAGCGTTATTTCTTCCTTCCTGTTTTTATAAGTTACATCAATAATCAATCCGTTTCCAATAAAATACTTCAAATCCATTTTGTCGACGGTAGTTCCTTGATTACTAAAATGATAAGGAGCATCCACGTGACTACCCGTCTGGGAACCCAAAATTACTTTAAAGAGATTATAGCCCTCAATGTCTACGGTAGTAGCAATAGAAAAATTAGGAACAGGATCTCCAGGATATATGGGGGTATCCGCTGTAAGCGGATGAGACAAATCGACTATTTTCTTAATCTGAGGCATTCTTTATATCTCCTTCTTCGTTTAATATCTTGGCGACTTGATAGTATGGTAAAGGTGTACCCGGCAGGGTTTGGACCTGAAGGGCAAGAAAAACCCTACAATGTAGAATTGAATTTTCACTTGTATGTCGTCCGATCTTTTTAGACAGAAGCCCTCAATTGAAATTGAAACTATTCAATCTGATTATACTCCTTGCAACTGTATCAAGATCAGTTGCTTTCGTTCTCTCAAAGATCTTCTTTTGACCTTTTCTCTTTTTGTAAGAACCTCCTTTGCCCGGCTATAACACACCTCTACGGACGTTTCTTTCTCGATTGATTTGCAGCAGGCACGCAGAGCGAGCTGGTTGTAATTCATAAGCGCTACTTTGACTTCGTGGTCTCTAGAGGTTTATATTACACCAGCTTACCTCTTTCAACCTTCAAAGTTGCGCTTACAAGTTGAATCCAGTTTGGGTTTTTAAACTAATTGGTTCTTATTAAGGGTGAGAGATATTGGACTATGACATGCCCCCATTGTTTTTACCACTCTTTATGTTAGTCCAACTAGCTGTAATTGGGTAGTGGCCCCCATGATCACTTCTGGAACTGGAAGACGATACCCCAAAGCATTGTGTGGCCTGACCGTGTTGTATTCCTTTCTCCACATCTCAATCAGAACCCCGGCTTCTTTTAACGTGTAGAAAAACTCTCCATTTACCAGCTCGTCTCTCATCTTCCCGTTGAACAACTCAATATAACCGTTTTCCCAGGGACTACCCGGTTCGATGAATAGCGGCTTGATCTGTAGCTTTACCAGCCCGCTGCGCACCCTCCTGGTGGTGAACTCCACCCCGTTATTAGACTGAATGTGAATTAGTACTCTTCTCTGAATAAATAGCTCTGTCAGGATTTCCAGAACATCATGATGAGTAAACCGCCTGGCAGCTCGTGACGCCAAACATTCCCGGGAATACTCATCAAACAAATTCAGGATACGAATGGGAACCCCATTGTGCGTGCGAGCTTGGATAAAATCATAGCTCTAAACATGTTGAAAAAAGAGTGGTTTTAGGCGGACCACAGAACATCATTGAGCCACTACCGTACGTTTCCTGTCGAGCGAGATTATTTTTTCCCAGTAACTCCTTGAGAATGGAAATATCCAGGGAGAGGTCCGCAACCAGCTTCTTCAGTTGGGTATTTCCTTTTTCCATTTCCTTGTGTTTCTTGGCCGGGGTTGACATCCATTTCCCCGTATTCCCTGCGCCAGCGATAGTAGGTCTGATCACTGATCTTAATTTTTCTACAAGCCTGAGATATTTTTTCACTTCTCACAATTTTGAAATAATCTGCTCAGGAGATTATCGTATGCGCCTTGCCTTATTTTCTGCTTCCCGTATATCCTAATCCTTATATTACTTATGGATCAGATTTTGGGGACACGTTTTGTCAATACCGTGCATCATACATAGACGCAAAAATATAGCAGAATCAAAGGAAAACTTTGATCTGAACCTGAATTCCCAGTTATTTTAAGCACATATAGACTCAGTGATATTTTTTTCGAGTCGCCAATCCATATATTATTTTGAAATTCTGGTGAAGTTAAGGTAAAGCCAGGATGGAATCTTTGGAAACATTGGAAACTGTGGACTTCTTTCCCCCCACTGAGTATAAAAAATGGATACTGCGCAACTCAAAATAAAGGATAGAATCTCCCCCTATTGATTATGGGTCAATTACCAATAGACAACGATGTTCCCTTCTAATACCTAGAGATTTGTGGACCAATTCTTCTGTCTTTTGATTGATTAGCGCTGAGAAGAAAATCATTGAAATTGTTTTAATCAATGAGCCAATTTTGTCCAATTTTCATTGTTCTGAATATCCCCTGTCTCAACATTCGTCGTAGATATTGCTGGATATATCTGCTTATCTTGGCAGCCGTTTAAACTGTTATATAATCCCCTGAAAAGTCTTGTTGAAGTGAATTTATAGAAAATCCCATCCCAATCTCATTTGCGGACTTCTGTGAGCTTTTCTACCTGGTGCTTCTGGCTCAAATCTGAGCATGTCCAGGAATTGCTCTACAGCCTCACTTTGAGGTTTGAGATGGGACCAAGACTGTGAGCCCTGCAGGATTCGAGCCTGCGACCTGGCGGTTAACGGCTTTATTCCAAGCAGGCTACGTTTTGATAAAAATTATACTTAAGTTAAATTTACCTGCGAGTTTCAGCAAGTGTGCTGGATCCTGTGTATTGGCCTTAAATTTATAGTGACGTTCCCAAATAACCCTCATGATCATTATTCCACCTGGTGAGACATTGTACCAATGGATGAGGCTGAAAATTATGTTTTTCCAAATCAATGGGATCGGATATTCAATACCATGGCGATGATATAAAGGACGGTATACCCTCCCCACAGCAACTGGCTCATGGGCCAGAGCGGCCACCAGTAGAACATCACTGTTCCCAGGTACAGGAGCACATAGGGAATTCCGACCGACACATTAAACGGGCTCCGGAATTGGATTTGGGCTATATAATCAATATAGAAACCAAAGATCGCATAGAGAAGGAACAGGAATCCCCCCAACCAAAAATGCCAGCTTTTTCCTCCACGCATCAAAATGATGCTGATGATCACTGCCGGGATGCATAGGGCGTATACAAGCCAGCCATATTTCACAGTATAACTTTCAAAAAAGGGTTTCCGAAGGGCAAAATGGAGGATGAGTATGATCTGGAAGGTGAAGGCCCAGATGACAAACAGCTTGTCATAACTATCAAAATTTTTCCAATTGATCATGATTTTCCTCCTTATATCTCTTTTATTTATTTCAATCTTGATAATTCCATTATAGAATAAAAAAACCGCTGGTCAAATTGAACAGCGGTTTCAAAAATGTGTGGGCTGTGTTGGATCAGTCCCTACTCTGAACACATCACCGAAAGGACAAGATTGGCCTCTGCCCCATCGATTTCAAAGACCATCACTCCTGTACCTTCCCAGCGAGATACACCCACCACAACTTCCATCTTGCCATCACCATCTAAATCCCCTATGAATTCAAGATTGTAAGTCAAGGGGAATCGATTTACGACTTCTTCAGAATAATAATCACCAACAAGTTCAATTGTGGCTACTTCTGACCCGATCACTGTCCTCATCAGTACTACCGAATAATCTCGCGGCTCAACATTATGCCCGGTAGGTTCAGCAAAACGGGTCCCATTGATGAAGACTTCGTCCGTCCCATTCCCTTCAACGTCAACTTTCCAGATCTTATTGATCGCTGGGATGGGCTGCGATGGTGCCTGTTCAATCTGCCAGGCTGTTACAGCCTGTAGGTATACTTCAGATTCAGTTGATAGTTCCAACAGGGTCCGCGGCAAAACATCCCACTGGTCTGAAACCCCAACTGCACTTTGGCTAGTAAAAGGTGGGTCTATGGTTATAAAATGCTGGTCACAGAGTCGCGCAAACGTTAGCTCTTGCCCTGTAACGTGATTCTCGATTTCAAATGCTGTATAAAGTTGGTACTTTGTGTCAGCGGCTATAACGTCTACCATATCTGCCGCACTTACCCAGCTTCCGTTTTGACTTCCCCCAACCAATAAGAAGGAATTCGTCCCCCCCTCTACCCTGGCAATGATCGCAGCAGGTATGGGATTTGTTAGTTCCGGAGCTGCAGGATCAGGGGTTATCGTAGGTGTTGGCGTGAAGGGAACTGCCGGAAGCGGAGTGACAGTGTTGGCTATGTCTACCTCCGGGGTCAATGTCGGTAGTAAATCGACGTGTTCCGTGACTTCTGTTGGGGGTGGCGATATAACAGTTGGAGATGAACAACTGGCAATAGTTAGTATGAGAATTAAGATGCCGACTTGTTTATGCCGCAAAATGTAATTCCTTTGATTTCTTAGATGATACCTGTGAGTATAGCATATGATAAATCCACCCGGTCAGGGTGGATTTATGTGTGGGCGGTATTGGGCTCGAACCAACGACCTTTGCGATGTCAACGCAACGCTCTAACCAGCTGAGCTAACCA
>CAYORF010000057.1:0-17749 GCA_964406305.1 uncultured Anaerolineales bacterium
CTGAAGAAGTGGAGAAAATCGCTAAATTCATCGCTGATTTGATTCCCGATGAGGCTACTATGCAAATGGGCATAGGTGCGGTGCCAGATGCAGTCCTCAAACACTTGTACGATAAAAAGGACCTTGGAATCCACACTGAGCTGTTCTCTGATGGTGTCATTGAGCTAGTGGAAGCAGGTGTGATCACCAACGCCAAAAAGACCCTTCACCCGGGCAAAATCATCGCTGGATTCATCCTGGGCACTAAACGGCTTTATGAGTGGGTCCACAACAATCCCTTGATCGAGTTCCTGCGCACGGAATATGTCAACGACCCCTTTGTCATCTCACGAAACCACCGAATGGTCGCTATAAATTCAGCTATTGAAGTCGACCTGACCGGCCAGATCTGCGCAGACAGCATCGGCACCAAGCTTTATAGCGGTGTTGGCGGACAATTAGATTTGATATACGGCGCCTCACGGTCCAAGGGAGGAGTGCCGATCATCGCCCTTCCTAGCAAAGCAAAAGATTTCAGCCGTATTGTAACTACACTAAAAACCGGTGCTGGTGTAGTCACCAGTCGCAATCACGTCCACTATGTGGTCACTGAGTTCGGTGTGGCGAGTCTGTACGGTAAAACCATCCGTGAAAGGGCCCAAGCGCTGATTAATGTCGCTCATCCCGATTTTACAGAAGAGTTAACAGAACAAGCCCGGGAATTGCACTATATATAAATAATTAATTGAAATAAGAACAAGAGGAATTTATGGAACGCCGAGCGAAGATCATTGCCACCCTGGGTCCTGCCAGCCAGGATAAAAAAACCATTAAGAACCTGCTCATGGCTGGCATGGATGTCGCCCGGATTAATTTCTCACATGGAACCCACCAGGAACATGCCCAGGTGATCCAGAACCTGCGTGATTGTACCGGGGAATTAAACCGTACGGTAACTATCCTGCAGGACCTTTCCGGCCCCAAGATCCGCACCGGGGAGATGGCTGATGGACCCGTGGAGTTGATCGAAGGAAACCAGTTAATCCTTACAACAGAAAAAATACTTGGGACACCAGAAATTGTCCAGGTCAACTTCTCCGACCTGCCCCATAGCGTAAATGTGGATGGGCGGATCCTGCTGGATGACGGCCAGCTAGAGCTGTTGGTCAAGGCAATCAAAGGTCAACGAGTCATTACCGAGGTAATTCAAGGCGGTCCCTTAAAAGCCCATAAGGGAGTTAATCTACCGGGAGCAAATCTAAAGATTCAGGCCTTAACTGATAAAGACCTCAAAGACCTGGAGTTTGGTCTAAGTCAGGATATTGATGTTATTGCCCTATCTTTTGTGCGTAAAGCTGATGATATTACCCGACTGAGGGAAGCTATCCAGACTATCAACCCCGAAAGATCCAAGATCCCTATCATTGCCAAGCTTGAACACCCTGATGCTATAAAGAATATGCATGAGATCATCCATGCCGCAGACGGCGTGATGGTTGCCAGGGGAGATCTGGGCATTGAAATGCCACCGGAATCTGTTCCCATTATCCAAAAACAGATCATTGCCTCAGCAAACAAACACCTCAGCTTTGTGATCACCGCTACCCAAATGCTGGATTCAATGATCAGCAGCCCTCGCCCCACCCGGGCTGAAGCATCAGATGTGGCCAATGCCGTGCTTGATGGCAGCGACGCGGTGATGCTTTCTGGAGAGACCGCTATCGGTGAATTCCCTGTGAAAACCGTTGAGATGATGGCCTCCATTATTTGCCAGAGCGAAGAACACAGCGATGAATGGGGCCGGCTAAGCCTCGATATAACAGATGATTCCAGCCATGACGATGCGGTATATATCACAAGAGCTGCCCGTGAGTTGGCCCAGGACCGTGCAGTAGCAGCTATTACTGTCTTCACCCGCAGTGGACGAACAGCCCGACTGATGTCCAAAGCCCGGCCCAACGTACCTATCCTGGCATTTACGCCTGATCTACGAACTTACCAGTATCTTTCCATGCTATGGGGAACCACACCATACCTGATCCCTCATGCTGAATCCATCGAAGAGATGATCTTACATGTGGATGCGGCCGTGATCGAAGGAACACCAGTAGAAGCCGGTCAGGAAATCGTTCTAATAGCCGGTTTCCCAATAAAAAAAATGGTCGCACCCAACCTGGCGCTTATACACACCGTTCAATCAAGCAAGTAACAGACCTCTTCCATTCTCCGTCAAGAGCCCTTCCTTGAGAAAGGTTATTTCACCACCGGAGGAAGCAAATGAACAAACAGCCTTTTATTCGTGGTGAACCACCAAAATCTATCTACCCCTTGCAGACCTGCCTACCAGCTTACCGGCCCCAGGTTATCAGCACCTGGTTAAAACAACTCTCCTCATCTAAAGGAATCATTCTCTGCCCATTTGGCAGCTCTCCCCGGGTTGTACTTGAAGCTGCCAGGAGTGGATTTCAAATCCTGACCCCGGTCCATAATCCGATCTTGCGATTTTTGATAGAATCCCTTGCTAAACCTCCCTCCAGAGAAGATTTAAGCAGCGCACTGGCCATATTGGCCTCAAGTTATAAAGGAAAAGAGCGCTTACAGCCCCTTATTTTATCCCTATACGAAACAGATTGCCCTCAGTGCGGCGGGAAAACCTCTGCCAGTTCCTTTACATGGTCTAGAATCACTCAAAAACCAGTCCACAAAACTTGCCGCTGCAGTCGTTGTGGTGAGAATACTGAGGGAGAAGTATCCTCCGATGATATCCAGAAAGCTTTGGATTTCCAGGAGAACAGCCCAACCCATGCACGAGCTTTAACCCGGGTTGCCGCACCGGATGATCCAACTCGTTTTCAAGTGGAAAACGCACTGGGCTCCTACCCCCCTCGTTCGGTTTACGCCTTGTTCACTGTGCTGAATAAACTGACCGGCTCTAACTTACCAAAAAAAGAAATCAATCTCCTGGAAACCCTCCTGCTGCATGCTTTTTATCGCTGCAGCCAGCCGCCGGATCCTCAATCCCTAGATGATGAACTCGATGAATTTTATGTGGAAGAAAACGTCTGGTTTACCCTGGAGGAGACGCTTGATGTTTGGTGTGGAGAAGAAGATCCTCTGCCGGTTACAACCTGGCCTGAACTTCCTCCACAGAATGGCGGAATCTGCCTGTTCCCTGGACGGATCAGGGAGTTAATTCCACAGCTAAAAGACATCCATCTGCAATCGGTAGTGATGGTTTTTCCTAAACCTACACCTTCCTTCTGGGCTCTTTCCGCATTATGGACCGGTTGGTTATGGGGCCAGGAAGCTGCCGCCCCTCTTCGGAGCATTCTCAGCATTAAGAATTTTGATTGGCCCTGGATGACCAAGGCCATAGAACTCACGTTATCGGAAATCCACGACATCTTACCTCCTGGAATACCTTGTTTTGGATTGCTTCCAGAAATCGAAACCGCATCCCTCCTGGCAGCTATCAGCGCCGCATCCAAAGCAGGATTTAAACTTGAAAATATAGCTCTGGATCCAGGTCTTCTATTAGGGGAAACTGAATGGATCTCTCAAAAAGGGATCTTTGACCTCAAAACCTCCCCAGATTTTAGGGAAATCATCCGCAATGCCGGGTTTGATTTGCTGCAGGAAGCCGGTGAACCAAAACATACCCTATCGATTTACTCTGCAGGAATAAGCAAGCTGGTATCAGAGGGTTTTCCACGGAAAGAAAAGGACTCTGACCAATATTTCCCCCAGCTGCTAAAGGATTTTGAAGACAATATCGCCTATCGGCAGGGCTTCCTCCATTATCCACAATCTGAAAACTGGTGGCATCAGGAACTGAAGCTCACCTCAATTCCCCAATCAGATCAGGTGGAACAAAAGATAGTTGAACTATTAGTCAAAACAAATAACCCTGTCCCTGAACAGGAGATTTTCCAACAAATCTATCACAAATTCCCATCTCTCCTCACTCCTCGTGAAGGATTGATCCATGCTTGTTTGGAATCCTACGCTCAAATCACGCCAGATCTGAAGTTCAACTGGCGACTAAAATCAAACGAAGATCCAGGCCGACGTGTGCAGGATCTAGCGGAGATCGAGGGTTTGTTGAATGGGATTGGGGAAGAACTGGGTTATACAATTAGCAAGAAAAATGCTCCCGGCAGGGTTGTTCACCTTCAATGGATCAAGAACGGTTCCCCCAACTGTAGTTTCTTTATATCCGCATCCAGTTTGTTGAGCAGAATTCTTGAAGAGATCAATAACAGCGCGGAGAGGCGCTGGATCATCTTACCTGGCAGTCGAGCCGGCCTGATCCATTACAAACTGAAGCACAACCCTCCCCTTGCTGAGATCATAGACCAAGGATGGGGGCTGGTAAAATTCCGCCATATTCGGCGTTTGGCAGAAGTCAGAGGTTCAAACCTCTTAGACAGGTTAGATCTGGACCCCTTCCAATCCGATTCTCCTCAACTGCCGTTGATCTGATCCTAATATCCCCTTACCGGAAGTCCATTTAATTTTTACATAGAATGAAAAATAAAATAATAAAAACCCGGACAGTTTTTGTCCGGGCATTTTTATTCATGTGCTTATTTCAATATCAATAATGATCACGGCGGTGGAATTGGAGTGAGTGACGGTGTGGGTGTTTCTGTCGGCGTGGGTGTTTCTGTCGGCGTGGGTGTGGCACTCTCAACGGGTGTTAAGGTGATCGTAGGAGTCAATGTCTCTGTCGGCGAGGGGGTAAATGTTGGGGTTGGTGTAGGTGTTGGCACCTGGATGTTGATCTGAATTCGCCTCTCAGCATAAACATCATTTGATCCAACCAAATACAGCCTTAAAGTCACCCATCCGCTGGGAATACTACTGATATCCCAAGACATTATCTCAGATATAGACGTAACAGGATCATTGATATCCTGAAGGACTTTCCATTGAACCGGATCAGTGCCCGGTCCGTACTCAAGCCTGGCATCCTCAAATCCACTGGTAGCGTCTACTCGGGCAAATATATCTACCGGGCTGAGGATGATAATATCCTCTTTCCTTGGAGAGCCGAATTCCAAAACCGGTCTCGAATCAGAGTCGCTACAGAGCTTTGTTTCATCAATAATATAGGGTTTTTTAGTTAACCCCATGCTTTTTGCCCATTCTTTGCCTTTTTTATCATTTTTAAGCCATTTTCTCGCCCATGGGTCATCCACATGAATACCCAATTTTTCAGTATGATAATCTCGGCATTCTGCGGTCCATAATTTATTTGTCCAGGTATCAACAACCACCTCTTCCCATAGGTCTTGGTCGCTAGGCAGTGGTGGTTGGTCAGCGGCGAAATACTCACTGCGCTGGCTTGGGCAATACTTGGAAGGTTCAGTTCCAGAGACAGAGCAGATCACACGCTCGATGATTCCTGCCGGTCTTGAAAAAGCAGTGGGGTTTCCTCCTGTCAATTGTTGGATTCCCTGTTGCATCACTTCGGCCCAGATAGGCGCTGCGCCGCTTAGTCCCGTTGTATCCTGCATGGGTGTGTAGTCTGCATTGCCAACCCAGACGCCTACTGCGAGATCAGGAGTATAACCGAGGGTCCAATTATCCCGAAAATCATTTGTAGTACCAGTCTTGGCGGCCGCTTTGAATGGCAAGTTGATCACCGGGCTGGTACCAAATCCAGGAATACGGGCATTGGTATCAGAAAGGATCGATGAGATCAGGAAAGCGTGTTCAGCACGAATGACCTGTTCACCAGCTGGCTGCTTATATTCATAGATCAGATTTCCTTGATAGTCCTCAATCCGGGTGATAGCCACTGGCGGTACCTGCCTGCCCCCATTTGCAAATGTTGCATAGACACCCGTCAGGTCCAGTAATGTCACATCTCCCCCTCCCAGGGTTAGAGCAAGACCATAATCATTCCTTGTCAATGTTGATATTCCCAAACGCTGGGCGAATGGGATTAATCCCTCTTCTTTTTCTGTTTCCGGATCATCATAAATGCCTACAAAATCAAGAGTTTTTACAGCAGGAATATTATAGGAATTTGCTAAGGCTGTACGCACAGTGACCGGACCATGGAATCTTTCATCATAATTGACCGGTTCATAGGGATCCCGAGGATCATTGGGGTCCCCGGAAGGAGGAAATTCCGAGGGTACATCCCAGATCAATGTTGCCGGAGTCCAACCTTTTTCAAAAGCTGCTACATAAGTAAGTGGTTTTATGGAAGATCCTGGCTGGCGGGGGCTGACCGACATATTGATCTCACCCTGGATATCCTTATTATCAAAATCGGCCGAACCAACCATGGCTAGGATCTCTCCAGTATTAGGCTGAAGGGCGATCAAAGCCCCGTTGGTGACATGTTTTGCTTCCAGGAATCCCACTTGTTCTTTGACAATAGACTGGGCAATATCCTGCAGCTCCGGATCAAGGGTCGTATATACCGTGAATCCTGAGCGGTATATAGTTTGCGGATCATAAGTGTTTTCAAGGATGGAAGTGATGTAATAGACCCAGTGGGGATGGTGCATTTCCCAGGTAGGTGCCTGAAAATCATAATATTTGATCTCGTCCGCCGCAGAAGTGGCTTCGCCTGGTCCAACGCAAATGGGCTGCTGATTGTTGCTAACATGGATACAACCCTGTTCCAGGCTGGTTTGGTACATCAAAACCAACACACTTTCCTGTCGTCTTAAGGTTGTTTCCCGATTGGTATAAATATCATAAATTGCAGGAAGCTGCGGTAAGCCAGCCAGGAAAGAGGCTTGCCCCAGGGTTAGGTATTTCGCCGATGTATTGAAATAAGTCTGTGAAGCCGCTTCAACACCATAGGCCAAATTTCCAAAATTGATCTCGTTCAGGTAGAGCTCAAGGATCTCATCCTTGCTGTATTGGCGAGTGATTTCGGCTGCCAGAATAGCTTCCCTCAATTTCCGGGTGTAAGTTCGGCTGACCTGTTCTTCTGGTGCGAGAACCAGCAATTTTGTCAGTTGCTGGGTGATGGTTGAAGCTCCCGATACAATCTGGTCGCTGATCAAGTTGTAATAGAAAGACCGGGCGATTGCCATCACATCATAACCAGGATGGCTGTAGAAATTAGAGTCTTCTGTAGCTATCGTCGCTGCAACCAGGAAGGGTGAAATCTCATCCAGGGAGACATAGGTTCTTTTACCCGCGTTGGGATCAACGAGCTCATAAAGAATATTGCCTTCCCTATCCAAAATACGGGTTGTTTCAAATTGCGCTGCCTGTTCTCGTAAGTCTTGAACTTCAGGCAGTGTAGATGCGATCCGATTGTAATAATAAACGGCAAGGGATCCACCAATGATTGCCATGATAATTCCGATGACCAGGCCAATCACCAGCATACGCAGGGCACATCCCCAACCCTGCCCTCTCGACAGACTACCAGGACCACTGGTATTCCACCACATGACGAGTTTTGACTGGGGTTGAACAGGGACAGTCGTTGTTCTTGTTCTTTTAATAGATGAGGGAGAGGTCCTTCCAAGAGAAGGAGGTTCATCAATCCGCCGCGGTAAGGGCATCCCACGTTCGTCTAGAGCAGGAGGAGGAGTGAATGGAGTTGATCCCAAAGAAGGCGGCGGGGTGTCATCCAGCGGGGATCGCTTCTGTGGGGCAGGTTTTTCAGAAGCTGCTTCCTGCTTGTCTTTTCCTGGTTGGAATTCCCCTGGTAAGTGGGCTTGTGTCCGCTGATAAGATACAGGTCTTCTTCTAGCAGAGCCAATCGCCCTATTCAGGGAACTATCCCCCTCGGGAGGTGAATCTTTCTCAGAAAGTTTATCTGAAGAGAGGTCAAAAGCATCCTTTTTGGGATGTTCTTCAGAGTTTTTTGATCTGTTTACCGGATTATTTGCGCGATCTTTTGGATCTTGGGAATTTTCTGAGTCATTCATAATATTCGGACAGCGATAAATTGTCCGTAATCTAATCTCCTCGTTCTGGAGGTATTCTAGCATAAATTAGGGATTCCAACCCCTCCACGGAGTAAGATATCAGTCCAAAAGCACCGTTATAAAGAAGTTGATTGACTGGTTTCCAACCTGACCTTAGAATAGTTAATATGGAATCCAGGACCTGGAGTAGTCCTCTTCCGGAGAAATTTCTCCTGGGAGGTGAACAACGTTTCTTTTCAAAACAACCGCAGCTCAATCAAGGTTGGATTTTGCGCCAAACTACAGACACGCCTCCAATCCCAGCGGTGGAACTACTACAGGAGATTCCGGGAATAAACTTCCGGCTTTTTCCCCGCTTCAATGAGACCTCCCAGCCCCAGATCGAACCCTTAAATTTCGACCCAATTCCCCGTTTAGTGAGTTTCTCATGGGATTGGATCGAATTCATATATCAACCTAAAAAGAATTTGGAAGTCAAATCTATCTATTGGTCCCCTGATTCAGGGGTGATTTGTGGGGAAAGTTGGATTAAAAATCGCACGGACCAAAAAATGGTTATTTTTCTAGACTTGGTCTGTATACTGCAATCTCAAGCGGGGGGAAACCAGATCACTCTTGAGAAAATAAACGGTCGCCCTATTCTGACGGGAAGCCTTGAAGCTCAAAACTTGGTTCTGTTTTTGTCTGGTAATCCAAACTTCAAAGAAGATCCATCTCCTTATCTTCAAACTAAGCTCTCATTAGAACCAAATTGTACAGAAAAAGTCCACTGGATATGCATAAAATCAGATACAAAAGAAGTAGCTCAGGATCTTTTGGAAAACGTCCTTCAGCTGGATTGGTCAGGAGAAATCTCTCACCGAAAAGTTGCCCTCCAAAGCCAGTTAGAGATCACCACCGGAGATCCAAATTGGGATTTCGTCCTGGCCCTTTCCCAAAAACAAAGCCTGTTGAGATACCATCAGCTTATCTCCCAGGATAAACTCAAAGTCCCACCCAGGGTAGACTTAACTCCAATTCAGGCGTTGTTGCTGCTTCAATCACTCGAAAACCAGACTTCTGATACGGTAAAGAATATCCTCGATCTGGTTTTCAATCCAAGTATTCAACCTGCTACAGCAAAAGAAAATTCAGAACATGATTATAGCCCGCCCCTTCTAGCTGCAGAGCTGCTATGGCAAATCCATCAATGGGGGCTTTCTAGTGATATCTGGTCTAGTTATCTTGAAAAAGCAGCAGGATGGTTAGAAGATTGGTTCTCACCCGGTCTGGACAGGGACGCAGATGGTATTCCTGAGTTAGAACATCCACGGATAATGGATTTGGCTGGATCAGGTCCTGCTGCCGAGATGCCTTCTGCAAACCGTTTTATGCCCTATCCTTACCTGGAATCGCCCGGACTGGGTGCCCTAATATACAATGATCTCTGCAAGATAGATAATCTACTTCAAATATCCGGGGGTAATTCTGATTATCTCATCCAAGAAAGGAAAGGAACCCTCTTCAAATTCCTTCAGGAATCTTGGAATTCGGAGTATAGTGAATTTCAAAACCGGGACAGCCACAGTCATGAAGTTGTTGATGGATTCAACATTTTCGAAAACCTACAGCCAGGATTGAATATCCTTAGGACTGATTTTCAACAACCTACTCGGATTGGGGTCCTCCATCACAGACCAGCAGCAGATCATACTCCAGGGGTATTCAGCGTCATATGTCACGGACTGGATTGGCTTGGAAATTACCGTATTGAAGAACTTCAATCAGCAGATTTTACCTGGGGAGATGGGATTGATTGGGGGCTTTCCGAAAGTGTTTATTTAAAACTTGATTATTGCATTCTAAAAGAAGATGATCTGAAAGGCCATATCAACCTGATCGCCCCTACTACTTCTGGCAAAGATATCACCCAAACTCTTCCCCTCTGGGCAGGGGTCCTGCCCGATGATCAAACTCGGGAAATTTTTGAGAATGTATTACTTGATCCGGACCGATTCTGGTCCCCTTACGGATTCTGTTCTCCCGCTAATTCTGGAGAGTCAACTGTGCACCTCTTCTGGAATCTTCTCCTTGGGCAATCTTTACTAAAACTTGGAAAGAGTGATATGGCAGCAGAATTGATCGGACGCTGGATGGCTGCTATTATTCCTGTTCTTAACCGATCAGGAAGTTTTTTTCCGGGTTATGGGGTCAATACAGGACAGGGAATGGGAGCAGAAGATAGCCTAGAATCCCTTTTCCCGGTGAAATTCTTTCTCGAGGTGCTTGGAATAGGAATTCTTCAAGATAACCAACTCACCATAGAAGGAAGAAACCCTTTCCATTGGCCTGTAACGCTGAGGTATAGAGATTTAGTAATTAGACGGGAAAAAAATCAAACGACCATCATCCGCCCAGGGAAGGACACTCTTACGCTGACAGGTCCGGAAAAATTCCAGCTCGATCTCATTTAATCGTTTTCGATAAACTTTTCAGCCTGGTAAATTTCCACATCCAAATGCTGATCCGTCCAAGCCGCCGGATCCAATCCCATTTTCATGCACAATCTCCCCAGAAATTGTTCGGGGGCAGGCAGCCCCTTCCAGACCTGAGGGAGAAAAGTGGCTCTTCTGAAGTTTTGCCGGAGAATCACCCCATCAATACCTGGTCGCAATTTATCCACCAGATCATCGTTGGTGGAATACTGCAATTTTTCTGGGGGTGTCAAACGGGAGACTTCTATTTTCAGATCAGGATACTCATCCAGTTTGAGCTCTGGAAATCGGGGATCATTAAATGCAGCCCCAACAGCTCTTTCCTGAACATCATTGATCAATGGTTGGGTTGCTTCTATGGACCCGATACATCCCCTTAAAACCCCATGCATGGTTAAAGTGACAAAACATGCCCCCTTTTTTGTTAAACTGGAAGGGTAATCGTCCAAATTAATGGGGGGATAAACTTCTCCGTTAAGGTGATTTTTAATTGCCTGGCGGGCTGTCTTGAGAAGAATCTGGCCTTCCTGGGGAGTGAGTTTTTTGGTCATAATCTTGCACCTTAGTAAAATAACAAAATAATTGAATCATGGACCATCTAGGGCAAAAATTGATAAAAATGATCGATTCTGCACGATTTTAAGTCCATTATAGGTCTGTTAAGGGTATCCTGGCTTTTATGTTTTCCTGTTTCTATACGAAAAGTACGGTAAAATTAAACTGGATTCCGGAATGCCTTTTACCAGTATTATAACGGAATGAAACCAAAAATAGATCCTCATGGAAGGCAACCCGCCAACGGAATGGTGAGTAAAACCACCAAAGGTATACTCAACGTATTGCTGGCTGCCATCCTCTCCGCTACATTATTTACCGCTCTGCCCGCCACGGGCATCGGGTTAAATTCATCCCCCTTACAATCTCTTAATGGCGGCATGGAGAGTGCCAACGCGGCAACTCCCCAACTAAGCCTGCATGTCGGATTGGTGGTTGGCCACTGGGGCCATGGCGATGATGTAGGCGCAGTCTGCTCCGAAAGCCTGGGTGGTTTCAAGGAAGTGGATATCAATTACACTATCGCTGATCTAACCCGCCAATATCTGGAGGCCGAAGGTATTCAGGTTGATATGTTAAAAGAGTTTGACTCCCACTTGGATGGCTACCAGAGTAATGCTCTGATCTCCATTCATGCTGATACTTGTGAGTACATTCCAGAATTGGGGACCGGGTTTAAAATTGCCGAAGCGGCGGATAACAAACGCCCCGAGCAGGCCGCCCGCTTGATGGCCTGTCTCAAAAACCGGTATGGCGAAGCCACTGGCTTGAGATATGATGACTACCGCATCACCGATGACATGACCAGCTATCATGCCTTTGGAGAGGTGGATCCTAATACTCCTGCAGTGATCATTGAAACTGGATATATGAATCAAGACCGGGAACTATTAACTCAAAATCCAGCCCTTGTCGCCCAAGGTATCACAGCTGGAATTATGTGTTTCCTGAACAGAGAAGTGATTTCACCGGAATAATTATGTCCCAAAAACTGCCAGAAGCAGCTTTCGAAGCATTAAATGAGGCCAAGTACGCCCTCAACAGAGGCGAACTTCAACGAGCCCGGCGCCTGGCGTTAAAAGCGGTCCAGCTAGCTCCAGATTTTGAAGAACCCTGGTTATACCTGGCCTCAGTCTCGTCACCAGAAGCCAGTATTTCATATCTAAAAAGAGCTCTGGAAATCAACCCTGCCAGCAACCAGGCTAAAAAGGGCATGCACTGGGCCATCCAACGTTTCAGAAAGGTAAATCCTGGACAAAAGCCTAAACGCGTCAAGCTGCCTATATCCATTGCTAAAGAAGCCCTGACTTCCAATAAGCCAGCCATTCTATCCTGGTCCACAATTGCCGTGATCCTGATTGGCGTGTTGTTGATCTGGCTCTGGACTCCGGATGGCTCTTTTGCCCTGCCCAATTTCCAGGCCACTGCCCAGACGACTTTGTCTGCCCAGGATAATGTTCGCAAGGTCACTTTCACACCCACACCGACCAATACACCAACTCCAACACCAACGCCGACCAACACACCCACTCCCACAATTACTCCAACTCCAAAACCAACTCCTATACCGAATACCTATCCGTCGTATATTAAATCGGTCCTGCCATCCGGTGTCTACCCGGATGAACGCTGGTTTGATATCAACCTATCCACCCAGCGCATGTACGCCTATGACGGCGATAAATTGATCAATACCTTTATAGTTTCCACCGGTCTCCCCGGGACACCAACCGTCACTGGACGTTTCCGGGTATACGTCAAATACACCTCAACATTAATGGCCGGCCCCGGTTATTATCTCCCCGGAGTGCAGTGGACAATGTACTTCTACGGTTCTTATGGCATTCATGGCACATACTGGCATAATAATTTCGGTTATCCCATGAGCCATGGCTGCGTAAATATGAGAAATGAAGATGCGGAATGGTCATTCAATTTTGGCAGCGTGGGAACACTTGTTAACATACATTATTAATCATGAACCAGAAATTCACTAGAAAGGACTTCTTAAATCTGAGCGGGTTGGGGATTGTCAGCCTTGTTGGCCGCCAATTAAACCCAGTCCTGAATCTCTACGCCGGCCAGCAGGGAAGAGTGATTTACGAGAAGATCTATACCCATAAAAATCCTTCCTTTGACAGTGAGCGCGTCCGGATCTATTGGAAAGATTCAGTCTTCCCGATCAGCAATGTAGAGCTTGGTTATGGCGAACCCGAACATAATCGGATCTGGTATAAAGCCGGAACAGAAGGATACGCCCACTCAGGGGGTGTCCAACCGGTCAGAACAGACCCGAATCCCGTAATCTATGATATTCCTGCCGTCGGGTTGTTGGCTGAGGTCACAGTCCCTTATTCAGATGCCCTCTGGACCCCTGGTGAACGGTATCACGTAGCTTACCGCTTTTATTACGAGACAACCCATTGGATCAAAGGCCTGATAAATGGACCTGACGGAATCCCGTACTATCACATCCTGGAAGATAAATGGGACCTGGATTATTATGTCCCCGCCGCTCATTTGCGGGTTATCCCTGAAAGCGAACTAAGCTTAATATCTCCCAATGTTCCCAGTATATTCAAACGCATCGAGGTCCATACTAAAACTCAAACAGTGATCGCATTTGAATATAATAAACCGGTATATATGGTTAAGGCAGCTACAGGTGCAGATTTTAGCACTGGTAAATACCTCACTCCTCCAGGTCATCACATCACAAATTACAAACGCCCTTCCCGGCATATGGCAGCCGGTAACCTGGCCTATAATGGCTATGACCTACCAGGAGTACCCTGGATCGTGTACATTACCGAAAGCGGAATTGCTTTCCACGGTACATACTGGCATAACGATTTCGGAAAAGCACGCAGTCACGGATGCATCAACCTTCCATCCAAAGCCTCCAAATGGTTCTACCGCTGGACTCTACCCAGTGTCCCTTACAATGAGCAATCTACCTACAATGCCTCCGGCACTCACGTAGACATATTCAAATAAACTACTTCGAACGGGTGAAATCAGCCCTCCAGGGGCAAATCCAGCGATTATATAAAAATCTTATTGTCCATAAGCTTCTGGCATTATACAATTTGAGGGTAAAGTTTAATTATTAGTTTAGGAGTGACTTGAGTTATGTCCACAGAACCCCTATTTGCCGGGCTGGTATTTGACGAGGACGACCAGCTAGCAGAAACCACATATATCGGTTCAGAGCCCTGTTATGTTGTAGATGACAATGGATTTAAAAGACACATCCCATCTGCGGATGTTGACCGACAGGTCTTAAACTTGATGAAAGACGGAATCGAAGGCCACGAGGATATCATCAGCGAACAGGCTGCGAAAATGACCGGGCAGGACGACATCTTTTCCCGGGCAGTTTTCCTGGAACAACTGAAGAATATCGATCGCCAGTTTGAGCAATTGATTGAGGAAGGCCTGCCGGAAGATGGCCGGGCCTATATGGGTATGACAGGATTTAAAATAGTCATCGACCATCACGGTGATGTTGTTGACCTGGAACAGCCCGGAATGATCGCTGAGGACGAATAGGCACTGTTATGGAAGAACCAGATATCATATCTGTAAACGAATTGGATTTCGAAGTCCAGGTACTGGTCTACTCGGATCGTATTCCGGTCCTTGTGAACTTCTGGGCCAACTGGGATGACGCCTGGAAACGGACCAAAGTTCAGCTGGAATCTCTCGTACTGGAAAATCCCGGACGTTTTCGCCTGGCCAATCTGGATGTGGATAAAAATCCCCTGCTGACCGGGCGTTACCAGGTTCATACTGTCCCAACTCTAAAAACCTTCCAAAATGGAATGGTCACTCACCAGCTGGAAGGCCTACAAACCAATTTACAGCTGATCGACTATGTCAGGAGCTTTGCCCCCGGGCCTGAAAATCTATTGCTGGAAAAAGCTGCCAGTTATCTGGACTCCAACCGCTACGAAGATGTGGAAGACACTTGCCTGGAAGTATTGGAAGATGACCCGGGAAATCCTGGCGCCAAGCTGCTGCTAGCCAAAAGCTTGATCTGGCAGGGAGAATACCTGGAGGCGTTAACCATCATCCACCATTTCCCAACCAGCACCGAGTACCAGGGGGCAGAGAGATTAATCCCCTTGGTCGAAGGGCTGCTTAAGGAGTTCGATCCCGAGCTGCAAAGCGAAAATCCTCTTGATCCTCATTATTACCGATCCCTGCATTTAATTCAGATTGGGAATATCGAAGCGGCCCTGGATGGAATGCTGGAAATCCTCAAACAGGATAAGAGTTATCGTAGTGGACAGCCAAGAAAGATCATCCTGGGAGTTTTTGAATTGTTGGGGAATGACCATCCCCTGGTAATTGACTACCGCGCCCAATTGGCAAACGCTCTTTTCTAATCCCTCTTTTTAGAATATACCTTGACCCTATCCGAAGGATGGGTACAATTAAGGGTAGAGTTTGGGGCGGTGGCGGAATTGGCAGACGCAGGGGACTTAAAATCCCCCGGTTCAAACCATGTGGGTTCAAGTCCCACTCGCCCTACTCTATCTTTATAGGGAAATTCCCCTCAGGAATCCCCCTATAAAACAAGAAAAGCCTGCACCGCTGCAGGCTTTTTCTTTTCTCTTCAATCCTCACGTGCAATTGACGTGCAATTCAAACCGCATTTTTTTGTGGTGTTCCATTATCAGAATAATCCCTCTATTAGGATTAACAGGATAGATTTATCTCCTATCAACTGATTCTAAAAATGCTTTCTATCTCAATTCCGGCTAGATGGAACTAGACACTATCAAATAAATTACCTCACATACTCCATCCAAACGATATCTCCGGGCAGTTGAATTAATCTGGCGTTAAGGCCGACTGTTGCCGTCTCCACCCCAGTAAAATTATTTGTAGATATCCAATCTGAAGTCGAAACATTCCCATACACATTTACCCACATATCTTCTTGCAACCGATCATCTGTCATATTCAGGTTATCCAAACCTACAGCAATCCTTGCTGAGTAATTTCCAATATACATTGAAAAAAGTTGATCCTCTAAATTCAAATCGCTTATTAGACCTTTGATATATACACACTCTCCTTCGTGTTCTTTGGCATACGCAACTTCTGAAAGCTCTACCCATTCAATAGGTTTACAACCAACTAAAATATCCGACTTTCTTTGTTTGTATTCGCTTGTTGCCTTCAAGCTTAAGGCAATAGCAGTTTCCGTTACATTAAGAGGAAGAAGGGTCTCAGTTGGTGTCTGGGTTGGAGTCTTAGTATTTGTAGGCGATGGCGTATCAGAAGGAGTAACCGTAAGAGTTGCAGTAGCAAGTTTTGTCGGCTCATCTTCAATCACCACGGATTCTTCCACTTGAGATGGTGTTTCCTCTGTATCAAGATCAGTAAACAAGATTGGTGTAGAGACACACAAACACGCCACCACAATGAGCAGCCAAAGAGGTATTGCTAGTTTCCCTAGCTTCAATGATCTCTTCAGAAATTTTTTCTTTTCTTTGCCCTCTTTTTCCTTTGCCACAATAGGTTCTGGGATTCTTACATCATCAGTGAGTGATCTACCACAGTGTTTACACACTATAGCCGCATCCTTGATATCTTCAGCGCAAAACGGACATTGTTTCATCAAATACTCCTTATAGAAATTTCAATCCTATTCTGAGTGTAACTAATTTTGTTGATACGTCAAGGAGTCGGAATAATATTCATACTGACCTATCATAACTGTCTAGTGATTTATAGTTGGGATCAATATTTACCAAGTTTTCTACACCCATCTTCAAATCCACCGAGATGGGTGTTGTAATCTCATCCATCAGCTCAGCAATCCCCTCCTGCATCTGGGGGATCAAGTGCCCGTAGATATTCATGGTGGTGCTGGGCTTGGAATGACCCAGGCGCTTGGAGACCACAAAAGGTGCACAGCCGTTGTTAAGCATCAGAGAAGCTGCCGTATGCCTTAGATCATGGAAACGCATATTCTCCAACCCTGCCCGCTCCAGGAGCTCCTTGAACCGTTTTAACAGCCCAGAGGGACTCTGGACAGTGCCTATCGTGGTGGGGAAGATCAAATCCAGCTCCTCCCAGCGGATCCCCGCCACTTCTTTATTTAGCTGCTGCTTTTCGTAGTGTTTTCTAAGCATTTTCACCATCTCTTTCCCCAACAGAATGGTGCGAATCCCAGCCTCGGTTTTTGGCCGCTTGAAAACCATCCCCTCCCCTATAACTCTCTGAACCTGTCTCTTAACCTGGATCTCACTGCGTACCCAGCTCAGATCAGACCACTTCAACCCCAGGATCTCTCCCTGTCGCATGCCAGTCTTGATAGCCAAATGGTAGAGAGCTTCATCCATTTCCCCCATGATGGCTATAAGAAATGTACGGACCTGATCGGGCTGAAGGATCTTCATCTCTTTCTGTTGCAGTTTGGGTTTACGGGCATACCGGGCTGGATTGCTGGAGATATATCCACGCCGGACAGCATCTTTGAGACTCCGACTCAGCAAAGCATGGACATAAATGACATTCCTTTTACTCACACCATCCTGTTGGAGCTTCTGGTAAAGCTTCTCAATCTGTTCAATCTTCACATCCGCCAACAAGCGATTCCCGAGATAGGGATAAACATAATCCCTGGCCAGCTGCTCATAACGCTCTGCTGATTTCACGGCGATGTTGTTTCTGTGAACTGGAAGCCAGTCCTCAAGGTACTGTTTCAGTTTGAGTTGAGTTGCCTTGAAAGTTAGTCCTTTATCCTGGTCATTCTTAATAACTGTCAGTTTGCAGGCTAAAATGTACCAGTAGATTGCACCAAGAATGTACCGG
>CAYORF010000058.1:0-17234 GCA_964406305.1 uncultured Anaerolineales bacterium
ATTTTCAGGTGAAAGTTGAAACTGAAAGAGCTGATCAACATCCTAAAGTATTTACCAGCGCACTGATTGAATATCATGTCGCCGGAAAAGATATAGCGGAAAACGCGGTCTCCCGTGCTATCGAATTATCCGCAGGTGCATACTGCCCCGCCCAGGCGATGCTGGGAAAGATCATACCCCTAACCTTGAGATATTTTATCTATGAGGGAGAGAAAATCAGTGATGCCAAACTGGTCGTTGAAGACCAATTAAGGTAATTATTTTCCATTACCTTCGATATAAAAAGCGTAATCAATTAATTACGCTTTTTATATTTAATATCGGCAAAACAAATACAGAGATTATTCCTTCATCCTGTTTATGAATTCCGGGCTGTTCAATTGTCTCTCCAGGGTATGTGTCAGATAATAACGTATAACCTCTTCAAGTCCTTTCCTAACATCAGCAGGAATTTTTAGAGCCATCAATTCCTGCAGGCTCGATCGTTGAAAATGCCGTAAATATTTCAGGATCCTGGATGGAACTGGACGTATATCAGCTCCGGATAATGTTGTCACACAGGAAGGGCAGACCACCCCTCCTAACTCTCCAGAAATGTATTGATCCTGCTCCGTGATCTTTTTTCCGCACTCCACGCAGATGAAAAACTCGGGTTGAAAACCAGCTAACCCCAACAGGTGCAATTCAAAAAAGTGGGTGATGATCGTTGGGTCGTCTTCAGAATCCAGGGCTTTAAGGGTTGTTAATAGCAGCTCATATAAATTAAGGTTGCTGCCCTCTTCGAATGTCACGGCATCAACCAATTCAACGATATATGATCCCCGGCCAATTCCCTGCAGATCTTCTCTTAACGTATCAAAGGAATCTAAAACCTCTGCCTGAGTGATCAAGTGTAAATTCCTACCGCGGGAGATCAAGAAAGATGAACACATGAACAACTCAAGGTGTCCCGCAATCTTTGAAGTTGGTTTCCTCGAGCCTTTAGCGATTCCGGAGATGCGCCCAAGTTTACGTGTGAACAGGACCAGGATACGGTCCGATTCTCCGAAATCCCTCCGGCGCAGAATAATTCCCTCAGTACGAATTGAGCGTTCTCGACCAGACATAGACACCAAATATTTACAGGCTGATCAACTGATCTTAGATCAGGAGTAAACTTCTTTTTTTAATTCAGCAATATAGGGTAAGGTCCTGTGAGTGTCTGCATAGTCCAGGCCATAACCAACGACCCAGACATCAGGCAGGTCAAATCCAACATAATCCAGAGGGACATCCAGACTGTCGCGATTCTTTTTGAACAGGGAACAGGTTTTTAGCGATGCGGGGTTCCTCCCCATCAAAGTCTGGTGGAGGTAATTCATGGTGTACCCAGTATCCACAATGTCTTCCACCACGATGACATGTTGATCTACAATCGGTTTCCGCAGGTCCAGGATCAATCTCACAGCACCAGCTGACTCAGCCGTATCACCATAACTGGATATTGACATGAAATCCACACTATGGGGCACATTCATCTTTCTGGACAGGTCCGCAGTAAAGATAAAAGCTCCCTTTAATATCCCAATCAAGATAACCCGGCCTGCGTCTTTATAATCACGGTCAATCTCGGCAGCTATTTCAGCCACACGCTTCTGGATATCTTCCTCAGAGATCAATATTCTTTTAATATCCGGGTGGAGATCTGGCATCTGGAACTCCTTGTGAAAGTATCTGGGGGTTGAGTAAATTATTTCCGTACTCTCATTATTATACCTGAGCGAATATAACTGGTCAGGCAGTGATCTTTTCTGCGTGAACAGCAACCCATTCACCCTGCCGCAAGGTATTCCTCACTTTAAAATCACTTTGTTCGAGGCGATTTAATAATGCCGGCAGCTGATCTTCTAGGATGCCCGACAAAACCAAATGGCCTTCAGGAGAGACAATATCCCCCAATCCTTCTTCAAATAACTCCTCTAAAATGGGAGCGATAATATTCGCTACCACCAAAGTTGCCCTAGGCAAAGAAAATATCTCTGAGAGAATTTCTTGCACAGATCCGGTGTGAAATGCGATAGTTTTTTTCAGGTTGTTCTTTTTCGCATTCTCTCTTGATACTCGGATGGCTTCAGGATCCGAATCCACTCCTAAAATCCTTTCCACTCCTAGTTTCGCAGCAGCTATGGATAAAATACCTGAACCGCAGCCCACATCAATTAGCTCAGTATGAGACTGCTCAGTTAAACACTTTTCCAGCATCGCCAGGGTCAGTCGGGTAGTCTCGTGGGTTCCAGAGCCAAACGCCATGCCTGGATCGATATAGATCGGGATCCTCTCTAGATCTGGATTTTCCAACCAGGAAGGAACTACAATCAACTTATCTCCTACCGGGATGGGCTGATATCTTTCCTGCCAGGCAGCAGCCCAGTTTTTATTTTCCAGAGATGAAAAAATAGGGTCTGGCAAATCAACTTTATCTTTCAAGCCATTCAATGCTTCTAAGATCCTTTCCCTATATATCAAATCTTCTTCTTCGGGATAAAACCCAAAGATGCGGATCGGTCCTTTGACCTGATCCAGTTCGTGGGGAAACACCTCTTCGAAAACCCTTTCCGAAACCAGGCCTGCTGGCAGAATCCCGATCAGCACATTCCCAACCATATCCGCCATATCCTGGTCGACTTCAATACTAAACTCTAGCCATTTCGGTTCTTGTTTAATTTCATTCATAGGTATCAAAAAGGTGCAAACCGCTGCCGAATGGCGTTGATTTGCACCTGGTAAGCCAAGTTAAACAAAGCTAGATCATCCTCCCAAGACAGTCTTTAACCTGTCCAAAAAACCACGCTCCTGGGGAAGAACTTTGCTGTCCATCTTATCAGCCAGTTTTTCAAATAACTCCCTTTCTTCCACATCTAGTTTTTTAGGGATTGTGATATTTACGATCACAAGTTGGTCTCCTCGGGAATTGCTGCGTAAGTGAGGTACACCTTTTCCCCTCATACGGATGATCTTTCCTGGCTGTGTTCCTCCAGGAATCTTCAATTTTACATCTCCATCAACAGTAGGCACCAACACTTCAGCGCCCAGGGTGGCCTGGGCTACATTCACATTAAGATCCAACAGGATATCATTATTGCGCCTGCGGAAATATTTATGAGGCTGAACCCTGACGAGCAGGTACAGATCACCAGGAGGTCCATTATTTTCCCCTGGCTGCCCTTCTCCCCCCAAGCGGATGCGGGTGCCATCATCCACACCGGCCGGTATGCTGACTTTCTTGCGGCGGGTTTTTCTCACCTTTCCCCGGCCGCTGCAGGTGGGACAATGTGATTCGATAATCTTCCCTCGACCCTGACAGACCGGACAGGTTGTTACCTGAACCATAGATCCTAAAAGAGTTTGTCTCGTCTGGCGTACTTCCCCACGTCCCTGACATTCCGGACAGGTTTTTGGTGAAGTGCCGGGTTTTGCACCATCACCGCTGCAGGTGTCGCATCTTTCATCTTTAGTTACTTCAATTTCCTTATCAGCGCCGAAAACAGCTTCCTTAAAGGGGATAGTTACCTGATATTGAAGGTCAGCTCCCCGGCGGGGCGATGTTCTACTGGCAGTTCTTGATCGACCGCCAAAACCACCAAACCCGAACATATCCCCGAAAATATCCGCGAAATCAGAGAAATCAACTGTTTCAAATCCAGGACCTCCACTCGGTCCTCTTACACCCTGATGACCAAACCGATCATAGGCTGCGCGTTTATCAGCATCGGACAGTACACCGTAGGCCTCATTGGCTTCCTTGAACTTCTCTTCTGCGTCCGGTGCGTCGCTTACATCCGGGTGGTACTTACGAGCCATATTTCGGAAAGCGCTTTTTAAATCACTTTCCGAAGCATCCCGGGAAACTCCCAACACTTCATAATAATCACGTTTAGCCATATCACTTACCGTAAACTATCCAGCTGATAATGTCACTTCACCAAATACTCAAAGACCGGGGAGTATCATTCCCCGGCTTTGAGTCTCGATCACTTGAAAAGACTATACTTCTTCGAATTCACCTTCAACAACATCGCCTTCTTCGCCGCCTTCACCTTCATTTGGCTCTGCACCGGGCACACTCTCTCCGGCATCTGCAGCTGCTTGATAAGCTGCTTCACCGATCTTCTGTAATGATAGAGATAAGGCTTCAGTCACTTCTTTCAGTCGGGAGACGTCAATGGGTTCTTTCTCCAACTCAGCTTTCACTTCAGCGACCTTGGCTTCTACCTCAGTCCTGACATCAGCCGGGACCTTGTCTCCCATATCCCGCAGGGTTTTCTCAGCGGTGTAGGCCAGGGTATCGGCATTGTTGCGAGTTTCGATTTGTTCTTTATTTACCCGATCATCTTCTGCAAAGCGCTCAGCATCCTGGCGCATTTTTTCGACTTCAGTATCACTCAAGCCAGAACTAGCCGTGATAGTGATGTTCTGGGTCTTGCCTGTGGCTTTATCTTTGGCAGTCACTTCCAGAATACCGTTGGCATTGATGTCAAAGGTAACTTCGACCTGAGGAATACCGCGGGCCGCAGGGGGAATGCCATCTAGAATGAACCGTCCCAGCGATTTATTATCCGCTGCCATGGCGCGTTCTCCCTGAAGGACATGGATCTCCACCTGGTTCTGATTGTCACTGGCCGTGGAGAAAGTCTGACTCTCGCGGGCAGGAATGGTGGTATTGCGTTCAATTAGCGGTGTTGCTACACCGCCTAAGGTTTCAACTGACAGGGTCAGCGGAGTAACATCGAGGAGCAGCAGGTCATCAACTTCTCCACCGAGTACACCGGCCTGGATGGCGGCTCCAATAGCCACAACCTCATCGGGGTTCACACCGCGGTGGGGGGCTTTGCCAAAGAATTTTCCGACTGCTTCTTGTACTGCGGGCATACGGGTCATACCACCGACCAGGACCACTTCGTTGATGTCGCCAGGTTTCATGCCGGCATCATCAAGTGCCTGTTGGACTGGTTTCATGGATTTTTCGATCAAGTCCATAGTGAGCTGTTCTAGTTTGGCGCGGGTGAATTTCTTTACCATGTGTTTCGGGCCAGAGGCATCTGCAGTTAGATAAGGTAGATTGATCTCTGTCTGCTGCATGGTAGAAAGTTCGATCTTGGCCTTTTCAGCAGCTTCACGAAGCCGCTGCAGTGCCTGGCGCTGTTCTCGAAGGTCAATGCCTTCATCCTTTTGAAATTCGTCCGCCAGGAAATCTATAATGCGCTGATCAAAATCATCGCCGCCCAAGAAAGTATCACCACTGGTGGACCGTACCTGGAACACACCTTCACCTACATCCAGGATGGAGATATCAAAGGTGCCGCCGCCTAGATCGTAAACCGCGATAACTTCATTCTGTTTTTTATCCAAGCCATAAGCCAGGGCTGAAGCAGTGGGTTCATTGATGATCCGCAGCACTTCTAGACCGGCAATCTTGCCGGCATCTTTAGTGGCATTTCGTTGGCTGTCATTGAAGTAAGCCGGGACAGTGATCACTGCCTGAGTTACAGATTCTCCCAGATAATCCTCAGCATCTGCCTTGATCTTTGCCAGGATCATAGCCGAGATCTCGGGCGGAGAATATTCTTTTCCGTCCATCATCACCCGCAGATCACCGTTGGGAGCTTCTATGGTTTCATATGTAACCATCTTCCGAGCTCTTTCAATACCCGGAGAGTTGAATTTCCCACCCATAAATCTCTTGATCGATGTGACGGTGTTCTCTGGGTTAACGACTGCCTGGTTTCTGGCCGGTCGGCCAACCAGTCGCTCGTGGTTTTTATTCATGGCAACAACTGATGGAATTAATCGATCGCCTTCTGCAGACGGGATTATTGTAGGTTCTCCACCTTCCATCACTGCTACACCTGAATTTGTTGTTCCTAAGTCAATTCCTATTATTTTCGCCATTTTTTTTCCTCCATTAATGTAGAGCTGTTACGTTATCTAATAATTCCATTTATGCAGCTACCCGGACCAGCGCTGGACGCAATACTTTTTCGCCAATCCAATAGCCTTCCTGCATTACTTCTATGATTTGGCCGCTCTCATATTCCTTACTCTCTTCTTTCATAAGGGCTTCATGAATATTAGGGTCAAATTCCTCACCAAGAGGGTTCATCGGTTTGATCCCTTCGGCTTCTAGCCGGGAGCGTAACTTCTGGAAGATGATCTCAATTCCATCTGCCCAGGTTCCTTCTTCTCCAGATTCGGGTTTTTCCTGTAACGCCCGTCCTAAGTCATCGGCAATATCTAGATATAGTTTGATCACTTCACCGCGAGCCATCTGGCGGATATCTGCATTTTCTCGAAGAACCCGTTTTTTATAGTTAGCAAAGTCTGCCCTGGCTCGCTGCCAACCATCCAGGTACTCTTCGGCTTTTGTTGTGATTTCACCCAGAGATGCCTGTAAAACCTCTACTGGATCCTCTACGGGTTCACCATCGTCCATCTCAACATCAGCAGAAGAACCTTCAACATCTAAATCCTGTTCGAGTGAGTTTTCTTCCAACGAGTCGGTTTCGGTCTCTTCAACTTCCGGTTTAATCTGATCCTTATTAGTTTTCATTCCGTATTAATTCTCCTTCGATAACAAATCAACTGCCCATAGATTCAGAGATCAGTTCGCTGATTAGATCTGAAACAAAACGGACAGTGGAAACTCCCCGACTGTATGACATCCGCAAGGGGCCAAGAATTCCTACTGCACCCATAGCATGGTCCTTCTTCCCGTAACTAGCCAGGATCAGTGATGTATCCTCCAACTGGTCCCATGTATCTTCGCCGCCAATGATCACGTGCACACCGGGAGCGTCATTGTCAAATACCGTTCTGGACAACAAGTCATCCAACATAACCCGATCCTCAAAAATCTCAAGTGTATGTTTGGCTTTTTCCGGTTCAGAGAATTCCGGTTCGGATAACATATTGGCTAATCCATCCCGATAAACCTCGCCCGAAGTAATCACTTCGGATTCTTTGATAGTATTCATAACTACTTCAAATATCTCTTTCAGAGGAGCTTCAGTAATTCCGGGTTCTATATCCTCCAGCCCTGTGGCATCCAATCCTGTCGCCAACTGATTGATCCGGGTCGTAATCCCACTTAACTGTTCCTGGGATAAAGTCTTATCGAGCACCAATGTTTGCTGGTGAACTTCTCCGCTGCTCAGGATTATCACTACCAGAACCTGTCGTCCCCGAGTTGATAACAAGGCAATATGTTTAAATCTTGCCTTTTCAGTATGCAGCTGGGTCACGATGGCTGCACCCATACTGTGCTGAGCCAAAACCGATGCTGACAATGAAAGCCAGTCATCTACATCGTGCCGCGCCTGGTAAAACTGATGCCGAATCATCTCTTGAATATGCACAGGCAGCTGATCCTCACCCATCAAACGTCGTACATAGTACCTATATCCCGCCCTTGTAGGCACTCGACCAGATGAAGTATAAGGTTGTGATAAAAATCCTTTTTCCTCAAGTACAGCCATTTCATTGCGAACAGTCGCTGAGCTGAAATCGAGTTGGAAATTATTCACCAAACGGCCAGAGCTAATTGGTTCGGCTGTTTCCACATAATCCCGAACCAGCAAAGCTAAAACCAATTTTTGTCTTTCTGATAAAACAGCCATCTTTTTTACCATTTAGCAGTCTCTTATTGAGAGTGCTAAGAACGGTTTATAGTCTATCATGGTGGTTCTTAGCAGTCAAGAAAAGCGAGTGCTAAAAAGGGTTTTCTTACAGGATGTTAATATTAATGCGGGGGGGAAAACTTGTTATGTTGATTGATGAATAAAAAATTAGTATTTCTTGTTCGCCCTGCGGTCAATCACAGGGTTGCTATCAAAGCCTAATTCATCATGCTTGAGCTCATTTGCTGCCTGGCTTGGATTGTCATTCCTGGGGAAACGAGGAAGGTGCATTCACAAGCCTCTTCGCCTGCGGCCCTTCGGTTTGCCTCAGGGCCTCCGCTCAGAGATTTGGGATATGTGAATGTTAGTTATTTCTTCTCCCAACGTCTTCTCTCCTCTTCTTTTTACTATTTGATGGATCTTCTCAAAATCATGCTCAATGAGAGCCCGCTTCTTCACATGTGACCAGCCCTTGATTTGTTTTTCAGCGTTTAATGCATCAACTCTTGTTGGAAATTCTTGGGCCCAAACCTGCGTGACTGGTCTCAATTCATATGTATATGATTTTGGATCATACCCGGAAATATGCTGAGATATTCTGAATTCAAGGTTTGATGTGTTTCCCGTGTAAAATGTTCCATTAGAACATTCAAGCATATATACAAAAAATCGCATATCTCCCTCTGTTAAAACCCAAATCATCGAGCGGACCCCGAGTGTAGTCGAGGGGGGTAGTCGAGATGCCTCTTCGCCTACAACCTCCGCTCAATACTTTAAGAATGGGATTTCAATAAGGAATACTGATCGCCGATTACTTTCCCCCAATCTAACACTTTGAATCTACAACTTTCTAAAGATTCACTCTCCCCCATTATTCAATTGATCTAAAAACTCCCGATCCTCATCTGTTAGATCAAACCTCTCTAGAAGGTCCGGCCTTCTTTCCTGAGTTCTCTTCAAAGACTGGTTCCTCCGCCAGCGATCGATTCTGGCATGATGTCCGGATCTTAAGATCTCAGGCACCTTCCATCCCCGGTATTCTTCAGGGCGGGTGAAGTGAGGGTATTCCAGCAAACCACTGGCGTGCGAATCGTTTTCAGCCGCCATAGGATCTCCCAATACTCCAGGGATCAACCTAGTAAGCACGTCAATCAATATCAAGGCCGGCAGTTCTCCACCGGTCAGCACGTAATCTCCAATTGAAATCTCGTCCGTCACCAGGTTCTTTCTTACACGTTCATCAAATCCTTCATAATGCCCAGCGATAATTGCCAGACGATCAAAACTCGCCAGTTCCTGAGCTCTCTTTTGATCCAAGAGCTCACCCTGAGGCGTCATTAACAATACAGGGCAGGAGGGTGGTTGACCCAGAATACCTTCGACTGCGGCGAAGATCGGTTCTGGTTTCATCACCATGCCGCCGCCACCACCATATGGAGGTTCATCCGTTACTTGATGTTTATCGATCGCCCAATCACGAATGTTGTGAATATCTACCTGGAGATGTCCCATTTCCTGGGCGCGTTGCAGAATGCTGGCGTTCAGGTAAGCTGGAAAAACTTCTGGAAAGAGAGTGAAGATATCAAATTGCATGCTCCCATTCTAGCTGAGAGAGGAAAGATACGCAAGTGAGGGGATTTTCCTTTATTAAAAGAACCCCTCTCAGGAACTACCAGGGAATCCTTGACGCATTTTTAACGACAGTGGTAAGATGTGCGCATGTACCTTAACGGCAGTAATTGGAAAATGACCAAAAAACCCCGCCGGAGAGCCAATCCTTGGCGCATCATCCTGCTTCTGGTAGTTATTGGAGCAATAATCTATTTTAACCAGGCTGTTGTTCCAACGATAGAACCTATTGGAATTCCAACAGTAACGCCCACTGAAAATCCTGAGATTTTCCTCAACAGGGCTGAAGCCTTATTCGATGAAGGTAAATTAAGTCAGGCCATAGACGCGTACAAAGAAGCTATTCTCGCCAATCCTGAAGATTCTTCATTATTCGTTTCACTGGCCCGGGTCCAGATCCTAGCCGGAGATCACGAAGCCGCCCTTGAAAACGCTGAACTGGCCCTGCTTCGCAGTCCGGACAATCCCCTGGCTCATGTTATGAAGGCTTGGTCACTGGATTTTCTTGGCGATCTCATTGCTGCTGAAATATCAATTGAAAGAGCTCTGAACCTGGCAGAAAAGAACCCACTGGCCCATGCAGTTTACGCTGAAATCCTGATCGATAGCCAGGATTTTGAAAATGCCAGCATTGAATCGCTGAGAGCCTTGGAACTGGGACCTAATCTGCTCGAAACCCATCGCGCACGCGGTTATGTGCTTTACTGGACTGGCAATTATAATGAAGCGATTCGGGAATATCAGAGCGCCCTCAATATTAACAATGCCATTCCCAATCTGCATCTAATGCTGGGGTATTGTTTTTATGCAAACCAGGAAAACGATAAGGCTGTGACTTCTTTCAGCCAGGCAAACGCACTAAATCCAGGTGACCCAACTCCAGATTATGAGATCTCCCGAATTTATCTACTGGATGGTGTTTACAACAAAGCCATCCAATATGGAGAGCTGGCCGCGAAGGATGCCCCAGAAGACCCGCTCATGCAAGGAAATTTGGGTGTTCTGCATTTCAGAAATCGGGATTATGATCTGGCAATGAAATATCTTGGGTTGGCAGTCCGGGGCGGCACAACAGATGATGGAGTAATTGTAGAAGGCGTGCCGCTGTCCTATAAACCGAAAGTAATCGAGATCTTCTCGGCCTACGGGTTAACTCTGGCCAGGATGAATATGTGTGAAGAAGCTGTTCCTGTTTTCCAGACCATGCTCAGTCAGGTTGCAGACGACAATATTGCTTTCATCAACGCCAATGAGGGTCTGGCCATATGTACTGCGAATCTGGTCGAACCCACTCCCGAGCCTACACCAACTCCCTGATCCAATACCACATGCCATCTCGGACTAGTAATATCTCCAGTGACCGGCACTTCTAAATAAACATGGATCGAAAACTAACTGGTAAACGACCTACATTCAGCACCAACAAGACAACTATCAACTATACATTTGTCTTAATCCTGGTTGCTTTGATTGCGATCGGTTTATGGTTTGCTTCCCAGGTTCACGATCCAGAAGGTCGTTTTGAGCCACTATTCCTCCCTACACCAACAGCGACCAGAACAGTTGATTCGCTGGTTCTGGAAGGTGAAGCCTATTTCGAGGCCGGAAATATCTATGATCCCGTAGGAAAAGATGCCATCGATGCTTATTACGATGTATTGGAACAACATCCGGATAATGCCCAGGTTCGCGCAGAATTAGCTAGATTACTGACCTACTCCTCCGGCCTATTATCCACTACAGAAGAACGCACAGAACGTTTATCCATGGCCAGACAGGAAATCCAACAAGCTTCAGATCTGGCACCGAGCGACAGCACTGTCCAGGCTATCAAGGCCCTGGTCCTGGACTGGAGTTCAACCTCGGCCGCCGCCAGCCAGGCAGAAAAACAGGACTGGATCAACGAGGCTGAACAAGCTGCCAACCTAGCAATTACACTCGATCCCAATAACAGCCTGGCTTTGGCCTTTTACGCTGAGGTCTTGCTCGACCAAAACCAAAAAGCCCAGGCGGAAGAACACGCCCGTCGCGCTGTCCAGCAGGGACCGGAATTAATGGACACTCACAGGGTTTACGGCACCGTTCTGGAATCATTAGGGGAATACCGCTATGCCATTGAAGAATTTGAAAAAGCAGCCGAGATCAACCCTAATCTAACATTCCTTTATATCCGCATCGGTGTGATCTATCGAGCTCTAAAAGTCTATGACGTCGCCCTGGAATACTTCGCCAAAGCGATTGCCATCAACCAATCCAATGGTGTTGAAGATTCCATACCTTATATCGCCATCGCAAAGACTTATTCACGGGATGGTGAGTTTTTCATCGCAGCTGTTAACGGAGAAAAGGCCATCGCTATCAATCCCACCAATGCAGACACTTATGGACAACTGGGTGATATTTATGTCCGGGCTCGAAACTACGAGGGTGCTTTGCCTGTCTTGAAATGCGCTGTGGTTGGCTGCACAGCGGAAGAAAACGAGGTTGGCGGAGTGGCAGTCCAGGCTCTAGAAATAACTAGTTTTGATGTGGCCTATTATTATGCTCGCTACGGATCTGTTTTAGCAGCACTCAGTCGCCCGGAAGAGAACTACTGCCAGGAAGCTCTCGAAGTGATGGCTGAGCTGAAAATCGCCTACGGAGACGATCTCACCCTGATGAGTATCGTGGCAGATAACGAAGCCATCTGCTACCTGCTGGAAGCCACGCCTGCTCCCTGATTTTTTCCCCTGCGTCTAACCTAAACGTTATATAAGAATCATGTTAAAGCCTTTGATGAAACTTGACTTTCAAATCGAAGAAAGTTATCATGTCTATCGCTAATTAGCAGTCCATAATATTGACTGCTAATTCACCGCATCAAAGAAAACTTTGAGTCGGCGTTATAGCAAATAATACATTGGATTTTTTTGTAAATGAGTAAGGAGTAGAAATCTATGGCAGGAAAGCAAATTGTCTTTTCAGAAGAAGCCCGACGCAAACTACAGGTCGGCATGGACAAACTGGCGAAAGCCGTTATCACCACTCTCGGTCCTAAAGGCCGCAATGTTGCCCTTGACCGAAGTTTTGGCAGCCCCACCATCACTCACGACGGTGTGACAGTTGCCAAAGAAGTTGAGCTTTCAGACAAGTTTGAGAACATGGGTGCTCAGCTGCTTAAAGAAGCAGCAACCAAAACCAATGACATCGCCGGTGACGGCACCACAACTTCAACTCTGCTGGCTCACGCCATCGTGACCGAAGGAATGAAGAACCTGGCAGCAGGATCCAACCCGATGCTGTTGAAACAGGGAATTGAAGCAGCCGCCAAAGCAGTATCAAAAGAACTCGGTAAAAACGCGATTGCCGTTACCACCAGGGAAGAGATCGCCAATGTAGCCAGCATTTCTGCCCAGGACCGCTCCATTGGTGAACTGATCGCAGACGTGATGGACAAAGTCGGCAAAGATGGCGTTATCACCGTTGAAGAATCCAAAACGCTGGCATTTGAAACCGAATACGTTGAAGGTATGCAGTTTGATCGCGGCTACCTGTCCCCATACTTCGTCACCAATGCTGATGACATGGAAGCGGTGATCGAAGAAGCCAACATACTTATCCATGACTCCAAGATCTCTGCCGCCCAAGACCTGGTTCCCTTGCTGGAACGTTTGGTTCAGATCGGCAAAAGAGACCTGGTGATCATAGCTGAAGACGTGGATGGCGAAGCCCTGGCTACGCTAGTGCTCAATAAGCTCCGCGGTATGATCAATGTCCTGGCTATCAAAGCCCCCGGATTTGGCGACCGCCGCAAAGCCATGCTACAGGATATCGCTGTCCTGTCAGGCGCTACTGTAATTTCCGAGGACCTGGGGCGCAAGTTGGACAGCGCCACCGTGGAAGATCTTGGTAAAGCTGAAAAGATCATTTCTACCAAAGACGACACCACAATCGTGGGCGGTGCAGGCGATAATGCTTTAATCAAGAGCCGCATCCAGCAGATCCGCAATGAGATCGACTCCAGCACCAGCGACTACGATAGTGAAAAACTGCAGGAGCGATTAGCAAAACTGTCCGGCGGCGTTGCCATCATCCGTGTTGGCGCCGCAACCGAGACCGAGCTGAAAGAAAAGAAACACCGCGTGGAAGACGCTCTTTCCGCCACCCGCGCTGCTGTTGAAGCAGGTATCGTACCAGGCGGCGGTGTTGCCCTTATCAATGCCACCAAGGCTATTGATAAACTCAAAATGGATTATGTTGATGCCCAGGTGGGTGTGAAGATCGTCCGCAAAGCCCTGGAAGTTCCCATGCGCAAAATCGCTGATAACGCTGGCAAAGACGGCGCTGTGATCCTTGAGAACGTCCGCCGCTTCCAGGAAGAGAAGAAGAACAACCAGATTGGTTACGATGTCCTCAGCGAGGAATACATCGACATGGTTGAAGCTGGTGTGATCGATCCCGCCAAGGTGACCCGCGGCGCGCTCGAGAATGCTGCTTCCATCGCGGCCATGATCCTGACCACTGAGGCACTGATTGCCGACGAGCCGAAAGCTGAAGCCGATATGCCCCCCGGAGGAATGGGCGGCATGGGCGGCGGAATGCCCGGCATGATGTAATACTCTGAAATTTGAACCATCGTGTAGTGTGGATAGGGGTGTGATCCACACTACATTCATTTAAACCCCGATATCTCCTATCTAACATACAAGCTCAGCGAGTATAATTTACCCAGACATCCACGCCCTTTTTAAGGACTCCCATGAAAAAATACCAGAGTATCCTTTTTTTACTTATTGCTCTGATCTTATTGACCGGTTGTAATGGAAACTCAGGGCAGGAACCAGCTCCAACTTCCATTCCTCTTGCCAATCCTCAGTCTGGGATTACTGATGCTGATATCACAATAATCCCACCGCTACATCCGATCTCTATGCCTGAGGGATTTGGAATTACTGTATTTGCAGATGGATTACAAGGACCCCGGATGATGGCTTTTGGCCCTGACCAACAACTTTATGTCACAGAACCAGAAACCGGCCGTGTTATCACGCTGCCTGATAATGATCGAGATGGGATTGCGGATGGAATTGAAGTCGTTGCCGAAAATCTATTAGAGCCAACAGGGATTGCCTTTTACCAAGACGGCTCCCTATACGTCGCGGAAACCACACGAGTACTACGCTTAGGGGATTCTGATGGTGATGGATATTACCAGGACCAAGAAATCATCGTGGCAGGAATTGCTGCAGGTGGACATACAAACCGCTCGATCATCTTCAGTCCTGATTGGACCCGACTTTATTTAGCAATCGGTTCATCCTGCAATGTCTGTGAAGAACATGATAGCCGCAGGGCCAGTGTGATGCAATTCAAGGCAGATGGAAGTGACGGGAGGGTCTTCTCAATAGGGTTAAGGAACGTCATTGGTCTAGCATTCCGCCCAGACAAAGAAATCCTTTGGGCTGCTGTGTCGGAGAGAGAAGGCTTGGCAGACGGGCTTCCTCCCGAGACCCTTTATGCCATTTATCAGGATTCTGACGGTGGATGGCCATTTTGTCACGCAGGGCGTATAACTGATCCCGATTTTGGCAACAAAGAATCCTGCAATGAGAATCTGTTGACAACAATATATGAATTTGAAGCCCAAACCGAGCCATATGGAATGGAATTTTATAATGGGGATCAATTTCCAGCTGATTATCAAAGAGACTTATTTATCGCTCTTCATGGAACTGGAGATGGTTCATTAACCTCGGGAAATAAAATAATCCGGATAGAATTTGGAACCGGAAATCGGGAACCTGTCAAAGATTTCGCTGTGGGATGGGTATTGGAAGACGGGAACTCCTGGGGCGCGCCAACGGACCTAATTCAGGGGCCAGATGGGGACCTGTTCTTGTCCGATGACGAACTCGGGGTCATTTACAGGATATTCTATGTCCAATGATCTATCAAACCCAAATGGGTACCATGAGAAGAAGACCCTTTTGACAAATTCTGACTAACGTGCTAAAATGACCCCGGTTTCTAGAAAAGAAACACCCGGCTGGTGGATTTATCCAGCAGCAACATTGCTCTACGAAGATTATTTAGGTTTTATCGCAAGATATAATATTGAATAGGTTTCAAAAAGCACTGCCCGGCCGGTTTTAACCGTCCGGGTATTTTTTATTAGACTAATAACTCTCGCTGAGGAAAAACTTTCAGTCGAGAGAGAATTGAAGGAAAAATATGAGTAAAAACAAATTAAGAATTATTCCCCTGGGAGGTTTGGGGGAAGTCGGGAAAAATATGATGGTCTACGAATATGGGAAGAATATTCTCATCGTCGATGCCGGATTGATGTTTCCTGATAATGATATGCTGGGAATCGATTACATTATCCCGGATTTTGAATATATCAAAGAAAATAAGGATCTGGTCAGAGGAATGGTCCTCACCCACGGCCATATGGATCACGTAGGAGCTATCGCGCATGTCTTGGAAGAAATCAACGTGCCCTTGTATGCTACTCCGCTGACTAGAGGTTTGATCGAGAACAGCCTGTCAGAAAAAGGCTTGCTGGATAAAACCACCATCAACACTGTTCATGCCGGTGAGAGTGCCACTATCGGTCCCTTTGAAGTGGAGTTCTTCCATGTCTGCCACTCGATCCCCGACAGCGTAGGCCTGGGTATCACCTGCCCGGACGGATTAATTGTCCATACCGGAGACTACAAATTCGATCCCACTCCTGTGGACGGCTGGCCGACAGATTTCTCTAAGCTGGCAGAATTCTCAGGACGAGGCGTTTTAGCATTACTGGCCGATTCCACCAATGCAGACAAACCTGGTTGGACACCATCAGAAATGGTGATCAACGATTCCCTAGACAAGGTGTTCCGCAATGCGCCAGGCCGAATCATTGTTGCTTCGTTTGCCTCACTGGTATCCCGCATGCAGCAAGTATTAGATGCCGCCGAACATCACGGACGCAAGATTGCTTTTGTGGGCCGCAGTATGAAACAGAATTCCAAGATGGCCAAAAAACTTGGCTACCTGAAAATTCCTTCTGATCTAGAAATAGGCATCGAAGAAGCTTTGAACATGAAACCCAAGGATGTTGTTCTAATGGCGACTGGCTCCCAGGGAGAACCTTACTCCATTATGGGCAGGTTGGCCCGGGGCACGAATAAACAATTCGAGCTTATCAAGGATGACACCATTGTGCTTTCCTCCCATACCATTCCCGGTAATGAGGAAACGGTGTTCAAAACCATCAACTCGCTCTTCCGCAAGGGAGCCAACGTGATTTATGAACCTATCGCCGGCGGCGTGCACGTTTCGGGACATGCCAAGCAGGACGAGATGAAATTGATGCTTAATATGGTTAATCCCAAATATCTTATCCCAGTCCACGGTGAATTGAGGCATCTCAAGCAGCATGCATTTTTAGCTGAAGAATCCGGTTTCCCAAAGGAGAACGTGCTGGTAATTGAAAACGGCCAAATCATTGAATTCGATGATGACAAACTGCAAATCAAGGACCGCATTCCCGGAAGTTATGTTTTTGTGGATGGATCCAGGGTAGGAGAGATCGGCCCCTCAGTAGTACGGGAAAGAGAACAACTCGCCCAGGATGGCGTGGTGTTGATCAGCCTGGTACTTGACAGCAAAGGTAAATTACAGGAAGAGCCGGAGATCATCTCCCGGGGATTCGTATACAAACATGATGAGGGTGACCTGATTGACCAAACCCGCGAGAAGATCGTGGGGATAGTTAACAAAAGCCAGGGCAACCTGCACAATGATCTGGTGCAATCAATTCGTTCTTTCTTGCATAGTAAAACAAAGAAACGACCAGTTGTACTAGCGACAATAAACTTCCTCTAACAAGGGGGGTAAATAAAGAACTAAAAAGGGGCTGTCCAAAAAGTCAGCCCCTTTTCTGGTTAAATGAAGAAAATCAATGGAAATTGATGCAATTTCAAAAAA
>CAYORF010000059.1:0-17227 GCA_964406305.1 uncultured Anaerolineales bacterium
CTCGCTGAGCTTCACTAAGTTTCTCCTGCCGATCGTTCTCATCCAGACGGGCCAGCACATCCCCAACTTCCACCTGATCCCCCACCCCAACCAGCAGCTCTACCAGTTCTTCCTGAATACCATCACTGATATCAAAACTGACATCCACTTCTGCTGCCGGAATCAGAGTGCCAGCACCAGCTGCGTAGAGGGTAATATCACCTCGGCGCGCAGTAGCGGTTTGAATACTTGATTCTTCACCCTCAACGACCTGAGATGGTAAATACCACCAGCGATAAGCCGCAAAAGCTCCGGCTACCAACAATAAGGCTGCAGCAGCGATGATCCAATATTTCCGGGTTGATTTTTCTTTGCTCTTCATCCAAAATGCTCCTCATTAAATAAAAATAGCCATATCTTGGCTAATTATACAAAGAGGTTATTAAGGAATTGTTTAGGAAATATTTGGGGATAAATAAGGGGAAAATTTGTTTATGGAAAGGGACAGGGGTCTTTTATACAAAGGGATGAGTCCTTCCAAAGGACTCAATCCCTTTTCAAGCTCCCGGAGTTTCTTAAAACTCCGGGAGCCTAGTCTTTACTCCACAATCACCCAGTCACCTGCACTGCGACCAAAGACCTCCGGTGAGTACATTTCCTCAGCTTTGGCGGGCGGCACTACGAAAGTTCCCGGGGTTGTAGCACGAGCCACATAGGTATATTCAAATACTCCGTCCCACAGCAGCGATGTAAAGGCTTCTGCCCGTTCATCGCGCATGTTCTGGTGTTCATACCAGGGTCCCCGCCACCACCACCAACCATAGCTGGAATCCGAGCTGTCAGGATCCTGCGGGATGCTTCCCGAAACCGCCAGGGCGGGATTGATGATCTCCAATCCGGCTGGCAGCGGATCCACCAAAGCTACGTGGTAGCGCCGATTGTCCGCGATCATTGTGATGCGGATTCTCACACGCGCTCCAGCCTTGATCACCCAGGTACCATCCTCCAGACGTTTGACATCCTCGGGATCATCCACAGCTTCATACTCTCGCTGTACTACAAATCCCATCTCCAGCGGGTCCAGCTGCAGATCAGTGGGAGCGTATTTTAATCCAAGGCGGTAATACAGCCTTCCTGGACCTTCTTTACTGATGATCAGGTCCTGCTGCTCCAGATCGGTATCCACCAGGTAGCCCATTGGCACTTCTGTCAAATGACGCTCGGTGCTGTAGCCAACGTACTCATGTTCTCCGGCATAGGTATCACCCAGCCAAATCCGAGCCACAAACTCCGGTTCCACTGATTCATAGGTATTGAAGTAGCGATCCAGAGCCAATAGCACAAAGACATTTTCTTGAGTACTACTCCAGTGCCCCCGCTTGCGGTGCGCCAGGAGCCCCGTAACCAGTTTGGGGATCAGGTCACTGTCGGGATCGTCTGCGATCATCGTATCAAGCATCACTGCGTCTGTTTTACGGTCCGAACTCAGCAGTAGATAAGTTTGATCATCATAGTAAGTAGTGAAGTTGGCTGCCCCAGGGGTTTCCACAACCCTATTAGCCACCCAATTGCGGATTTCTTCCAACTCTCCCAATGATCCGGCATCATCAACCAATACCTGCCAGATCCAGCCAATCCCGGCCATGGAAATATGGTCAAAACCTGATCTATGGAACAGGTCACGAGCCTTGGTTGGATCGGGATCATCCATCAGGTCTCGAACATAAAGAGCATAGGAGCTGAGAGTATTGCGAGTATATTCCCCATACCAGTATGGATAGTAATTTTCGATATTTTCCAGGTAATCTAAAACCATGTACCACATATCTTCGGAAACCTCAAAACCCTTCTGCCTTGCCCGAGCCAGGGAATGCGCCACATGGATAGTGTTGTAGGGAATGGATTCCTGCCCCCGACGCCAGTACGGGAAACCGCCATCATAGTTCTGTATGATGCCCAGCATTTCCAAATCCCTGTCCACTCGGTCTTCCATTTCCTGTGGAGTCGGCATTCCTTCTGCCTCAAAAGCGCTCAATACATCCCTCAGGGCTGCAATGCCCAGGATGCGGGATGACATTTGCTCCGAACATTCATAGGGGTATGAATAAAGATACATCACAGCATCCGTCAGAGCTTGCAAAGCGGTAGATGAGGTATTGATCTCCAAGCCGCCAAACTGTGGGAACACATCCGCAGGTCTAGCGATTGGTTGGATCACGGCACCATCATCGAGCACGCCGTAGGTCGCAAATGCCTCTGTGGTTGCCGGAGTGTAAACCGGCATTTCACCGGCAGCGGCATCAGCATAATCGCCTGAAGTTGCCGCTATTCGGAACTTTGCATCCCCTGCCATTTCTGCCGACATCGGGAATCGCACCTCAATACGGTCATTGGCCGGGATTCGGACCTTCATACCCATATCACCATCCAGTTCTAAGTTGCTGGCCTGGATGATCACATCTGCTTCAATTAACTCATCGGTCTGATTCTGAATCACTACCGGCATTTCAAATTGGTCTCCAAAGTTCAGGAACCTGGGTGCCGAAGGCCGGACCATTAGAGGTAAGCGAGCAGTGATGCTGGATTCGCCAGATCCAAACTGATTTCCACTATCATCTACCGCAACTACCATCACCCGGTATCGGGTCAGGTTGTCCGGCAGGCTGACCTTTACCATTGCCTTGCCATTATTATTTGTTTTCACTTCCGGAGCAAAAGTCGCCAGAGGATTGAAATCTATCCTGATCTGGATCGCTTCTCCTCCCGTTGCGGCATTATCCATACCTATACCCTTGGCTTCCATATCGGCATCCGCCATGCCCAATGCAGGAGCTTCCATCATGGCTTCTTCGGCCATTTCACCTTCCATGACCATGGTTGACTGGGGCATAGCCCTGATCTCATCAGCAGCTTGGTCAAGCAGTGCCCCCGGGTTTGCCAGCAGGATGCTGGATCGGGTGTAGTAGCTGCTAGTATCCGCAGGTCGGGTCGAGTAAAAGACCGAGAGCGGGTCTGTTAGTTGGTAACCCGTTAATCCGAGGATAGCTTCATCTACAACCACCACCGCCAGCTCCACACCGGATACTGGCTCACCGGATGCATCACGGACTGTAACGTCCAGCCAGGTATATTCACCGGGTCCCAGTTTATCTTCCCGGGGTTCAACCAGCAGGTTCAGCGTACGCCCTAGCGGAGGAATAGATAAGTTGATTTGTCCGGTCGCAAATGCAGGCCTTGGAGGAGCTCCTTCCAGTTCTTCTCCCTTGTCATCTGTCCTGGCAGTCGATCCAACCAGGTCTACCTTAACATACAGGTTCGGGATATGTTTATCTTCGATCGGGACCCGCAGCGTTTGACTGCTGCCATCCATCGTGAAGCTTTCAGTAGAGATGATGCCATTACGGCTGATAGTCAGTAAACCTTCCCCGTTGCTGAAGGGTGCCTGGACCAGGATCTCAGCCACATCACCCGGCTGATAGATTTCCTGATTCGGGATCAGATTTACCTGCTCCTGTTCTACATCGCGGGAGGGAGGTCGTTCGCCGCCGCTGACCCAACGGGTCATGCGGCTTTGATTGACTCGACCTTCGGAATCCATCACTACAGCCGTGATCTGGTAACGTCCACCCCGGGGAGTATCAAACTCGCAGCTGACAGGTTCATCCGTAGAGCCAACAGCACATTCCTGGATATCAACTTCCACTTCCTGCCAGCGCCCATCCTGATATTTCCATTCCAAGCGGGCTGCTTCTACATTCATTGGCCGGTCGGAGATAGTATTTCCATCCAGGTCAGTAACGATCAGATCAACTTCTAAAGGTTCCCCTTTCTCCACAAAGTAGCGATCCGTTCGCATACCGACATAGAGATTAGCCGGATGAACAGTCAGGCTAGTTGAGCCAGTCCAGGCTTGCCGGTTGACATCAAAGACCGTTCCTTCCGCAACAACGCTATACGCCCGTGGATTTTCCATGGATTGGAAATCCATCCGCAGGTAATGATTACCAGAAGCATCTGTTACTCCGCTGAAACTTTCCCCAGTCGTTCCACCGTTGTCCTGATCATAGTAATCATAGAACCACCAGGGGGTCCAATAGCCGAAGCTGAAATCGGACCAGTTAGGCGGTTGATAGTTGGTCGGCGAAGACATCACATACCAGTTAGTATCCGCATTTGGGAGCGGACCGCCAGCATAATACTTGGCTTCAACTGCCAGGATGGCGTTATCGCCAACGAAATATGGACCGGTGGTCTCGTTTCGAGCGCTGACCTCAAACTCAGGCCTTCGAAATTCCTGCACCTGGATCTGATGATAGTAATTGTTATAGGAAATCCCTGATAAAGAACCTATGGGATTAATGATCACCTGGGTATATCCCAGATTAGCATTTTCTGGAAGCGAAAAGTGGAAGTCAAATCCACCCAGGGAATTCACATCCGCTTGGCCAGTGGCCAACTCATTACCCTGGGGGCCTATTACCTGGTAAGAAACCTGGCTGACTTGATCTCCAACCAGCTCCACATCCCCAGACTCATCGGTTCCGATTCTTCGCATCCACCCTTTCAGATAGACCTCTTCACCAGGTTTATACATCTGACGATCACCCCAGACATACCAGCGAAGTTCATCGACCAGGGAGCGCCGGGCCCAACCGCTGTCATTCCAGTAATAGGATGAAGGCGGCATAAAGGCCAGGTCATCTCCTTTTTCAGCAACCAGGTAAGGGATGCCTTCATAAGGGAGATCGAATTTCGCTACACCTGTTTGATCGGTCTTTCCGATCATGGAATCGGTCCCAGGTTTAATAGTCACATCTGTCAGAGGCGCTCCAGTCAGGAGATCCGTAGCCCAGACCACCATTTCGGTGTGGTCCACAAATGCATCTAGTCCAATATCTGTGATCTGGACCCAAACCTGAACATGCTCCCAGTAGCGTTCCTCTTCGAATAATCCCTTAGGAGGTTTAGCAATCACTATGAATTGACCACTCTCCCCTTCTAGGTAATCCGTTAATGGTATATAAACTTCTGTAAGTTTGTCTGCTGGAGATTCAATGGGAACTGTATCATCAAACACTTTCTTCCCAGGAATGGTTAATTGGATATCAGTCTGCTGATAATCACGCAGATATTGCAGAAAACCTGGCCAATCCGAAGGTTCCACCTGGTAGATCTCAACATTCAATTTGTTGTAGTTGATGGTATAGAGAGACAGGGCCGGATTCTGATTTGCGGGATCCATGGTGACAAAGATCTCTTCCGGACCAAACAAGACCGGATCAGCCGAGCCAATCCTGAATTTTAATGTTTCATCTTTCCCCAAGGTCTGGCCGAACTGGTCTTGAATCGAGCTGTCTAAAGTTACCCAGTAGGTTGTCTTTCCTTGAGTATTTCCTTGGATATTAATGGTATTTCCGTATATATTAACCGATGCATTGGGCAGCTCAGGTTCAATGGTGACCATGCTGCCATCGTAGGCATCCATATCTATCGGGTTATTGAAGCGTATATATAGTGGTGTAAGCGGCCGGCAAGGTTCATCGCCCCATGAACAACCGTGTTCCTCCACCCTTAAAGGCGCATAGGTTGAAAAGGAATAACTCTGGTCATATTCTGTCACCAGAGGGCCCTCCGCAGAAGGAGTGCCCGCCTTGATTACTATGGATATCCCAGTATCTGCGGGCAGCGGTTCCAAAGCCCGGAAGGCCAACCAACGTCCATCTTCAGCGTATTCGATCCGGTGGCTGACATACTCATCCTCCTGGATCTCTTCTTCGGTAGCCAATTTTATCTGGACCGGAAGATTCCCAACTGTGACCTGAATATGATCGATCACTGCAGACTGGTCAATGCGCTGATCAAAGGATATGAAAAACAGAGGTTCCAGCGGTTGCGGCCCGTAGGAAGGATAATAGTCCTCCATTACAGGTGGCGGGGTGGAAAACCGGAACTGCACAGTGTCCTGAAGGGTTTTCCCAACAGCAGACTGTACTCCCGCAGGAATGGTCACAAGATATTCGGTTGCCATAGGTAGGCGGTCATACAGATCTGAATCCGAAAGGAAATTCAGGGTTCGGGTTCCCAACCAACGCCAAGATCCGGGAATTAAAGGAGTCACCTGGACCGGTACATCTTCTTCTGCCAGGGCTTCCAAGGTATTCAACGCGATCATCGGTTGGTTAAAGGTGACACTGATAAAAGGAGCTATGGCTACTGCTCCGTCTGGAGCGTAGCGCAGCACTTCAAGTTCTTCTCCAAATACAGGCTGTGGTTTTGTTAAATCCACTGAACTGGGAAACGTTTCCGGGATGGTATTGCCCGTTAATGGCGGAGGCAGGATCTGCTCTGGCAGCCGGAAATCAACTTCCAGGCCCTGATCTTCCACCCAGGGATCCAAACGAGCCAGAATCTCTTCAATCTCTTCTGCTGTTAACGGCACACCCTTTACAGGGACCAACCTCTCAAGTACTGATGGCACTTCCTGTCCGTCACTCAGTTGGATAGTTAATCCCGGACCTCCATCACCACCATTCATAGCAGGACTTCCCTCCTCAACAGTGTCAGATCCATTTTGATCTATAGGTATTGGCTGGGGAGTTTCTCCCCCATTTCCCCCCTGCCCTGGCAAAGTACAAGCCAAAGTATTTCCAATTAACATGATCACCGCCAGGCTGACCATCACAAACCGTCTAGTTCTCTCGACTCTCTTATTCATCGGGATACTCCTCTTCATCTCTGGAATGTCATCATTTCAAGCATCCAGTGGACGTAAAATGCTCTCATTTAGTTCCCAAGATTAAATTTCTCTTTATTCATAAGGTTTTAGATAAGTTCGTAAAATCTCCTCAGCATGAGTCATATCTTGATATTCCATCATAGTGAGAAGTGGATGAGGGTTGCCTGTGATCATTTTCGATACCACAACTCCTTTTTGATATAGACATAATACTGGTTTATCCAGATCCAGGGCATAACCTATCTCATATCCCACGCCATGGGAAGGTGTACTCACTTCGGCAACCAGCAAATCACTTTCCCGGATCCAATTGACATCACGTTCGTAAATATCCCTTGGTTCCTCCCGGGCATCTACCTCTTCAATTCCGGTTTCAGCAATATGGGCGGTAGGAACATCTATCCCCATCCCTATCAACACTTGCACCATGTATTGATAAGCTATTTCATCTTTTCTCCCGCCGCTTATCGAACAGGCAAAATATATCTTCATTATTCACACCCTTTCTTCTAGCAATATCCTTCTGTAATCTGATAAAACTGAATATGTTATACTCGAATTTGACAGTGATAATTGATTAAAATGAATTGTACCCTCGGATTAAAATGGAAGGATTAGAAATTCAAGATATTTGGAAGGGATTTGGAGAGGTTGATGTTCTCCAGGGGATCTCATTCCAACAGAAAAAAGGTGAGATCCTGGCTTTGCTTGGTCCGAGTGGAAGCGGGAAGACCACCTTGCTCGAGATCATTGCTGGCCTGGTTGAACCCGATCAAGGAGATTGCCTCTGGAATGGCGAATCTTTGTTGGGAGTACCACCTCATCTGCGTAATTTCGGATTAATGTTCCAGGAATATGTACTCTTTCCCCACAAAGACGTTGGGGAAAATGTCGCTTTCGGTTTAAAGATGGCTGGAACTGACCGGGAAATCACATCAGACAGGGTAAAAGAAGTGCTGGACCTGGTTGGTTTGTCCGGTTTAGAAAATCGAGATCCTGCAACTCTCTCTGGCGGTGAACAACAGCGGATCGCACTGGCTAGATCGCTGGCCCCGGAACCCCGCCTGGTGATGTTGGACGAACCACTTGGTGCCCTGGACAGAAGCATCAGGGAAAGGCTGATCGGGGAACTGCATGATATTCTAAAGAACTCTTCCCAAACCGCCCTTTACGTTACGCACGATCAGGAAGAAGCCTTCCGAATCGCAGACAGGGTTGTGATCCTTGGAAATGGGAAAACCGCCCAAATCGGCACGCCCAGAGAGATCTATCACCAACCTAATTCTCCTTATATAGCTCGATTCTTGGGAATGAATAACCTACTGAAAGGTGGGGCCAAACCAACCTCAGAAGGCACAGTCCTGGAATCTGAAATTGGATCCTGGGTAGTAAACGACCATCATCAGGGATCTGGAATGATCCTGGTCAGACCCGATCAAGTACAGGTCGGATCAGTGGATAGTAAAAAAAATGCCTCCCTGACGGGGATACTTATCAGCAGCTCATTCAGCGGCTCCGCTATTCATCTAAAAATTGAAGTAAAAAGCCAACAATTGGGATTTTCCTGCTCTGATTGCGGAGTAGACCTGCCTCAAATGGGAGAACCCATCCAGATCTCATTCGACCCAAATAAAGCCCTGCACTTTTTTCCCACTTAAACTTTTATACCGATTACTGAACACTAATAAATACAGTAGAAAATTCTGTTTTTAACAATAACCCCCATCCCTAAACTAATACTCTGGAAATCCACTCCACGTACCGGTCAAGATAAAACGGACCAAGTCAATTAGCGCGATTTGCATCAGCGCGGAAGAGAATCCTGCAATCCCCCACCAAATTAATTCTTTCCAGGAAGTAAAGCTATTTTCCCTTTTCCTAAGCAGAATCCAGATCACGCTATACAGGATAGTCAACAATAATAACAAGCTACCAGTGCTGATCAATATCAGCGGATAGGTAAGAATCGGATTACCTGTCAGGATCAAGAGACCTATTCCAATCACTCCTCCTAAAAGGATCATCCAATCCTTGGGTCCGCGGATAGCCGGTAAGAGAGAGGTCTCGCTCCACACTGTTTGCCCGAACAGAGGATAGAGAATAGCACTGATCACAATTCCAAATCCCAATCCTGTTAATAATCGGACTAGATTATTTGGTTGATAAAGTGATAGGTGATCCAATCCAGGATAAAGGTGGACAACAGAATTCAATCCATCCAGGAGATAAAAGATAAATAGGGTTGCCATCAGTACTAATGCCCAGCGGGTTGGGAAACCGGATCTCTTTTTTGCCACCAGCAATTGGAATCCAAACCCCCAAATAAAACCGAGGTATTGGCCTGTACAGCGAGCGCAGAGTGAAAATGGCCTGTCCCCAAAATAGTGGGAATGGGAGCCAATACGATGACAAACGGCATAGGCAATCGCATCTGATTTTCCCAATAATCCTGGAGGAGTGTTAATCAACCAAGTGACGACCAGCCCCCCCAGTAGAAAGATCAGGAAGTAGCGGATAAATCTCTTGCTTTTTGGAGTAGTTGAACCAGTTTTTTCCACTTTACTCAGCAAGTAAATTTGATATTAAGTCCAAGGAATCTTTAGCGGTTAAGTCCAGGGTCAAAGGTGTCAGTGAAGCATAACCGCTCTTGATCGCTCCATAATCCGTTCCCTCATCCTGAATACCTGTTGGGGGACTTCCCCCCACCCAATAATAAGGAACTCCGCGGGGATCGTTTCTCTTCAGTAACTCATCATTATAAACCCGCTGTCCCTGGCGAGTTACCTGTATTCCTTTGATCTCCTCCAATTGAAGGTAAGGAACGTTTAGGCTCAAAACCACCTCTTCCGGGAATTCCTTCTTTAACATCTTCTCCGCGACCCGGCGAGCATACTCGGCGGCAGGTTCAAAATCCAACGCCCCCAGATGGTTATCGGGACTGTCCAGTGATACGGCCAAACCTGGCAGACCCCATATCACTGCTTCCATCGCTGCGGTCACTGTTCCTGAATAGGTCACATCATGCCCAATATTGGCATGGGGGTTGATGCCGGAAACTACCAGGTCGATATCGGATAGGATTCCCATTACTGCCAGAGCAACACAATCAGATGGAGCACCATCACTGGCAAGAGCCTTACTGCCGTCTTGAAGCTGGACCTCTCTGACACGCAATGGCTTGTGCATTGTTTTCACATGGCCGGATGCAGACCAATTGCGATCCGGGGCCAGCACACTGACATCCCCCAGTCCTCGCAATGCATCAACCAGAGCAAATAAACCTGGAGCTGTTACGCCATCATCATTCGTTACCAAAATATGAGTCATTATCATTCCATTTTTATTTTATTTGGATACTTAACAGTCTAATATTATAAACGATGTAAATTATTACAAGTATCTGGATATCCTCCTTGCAAAGATCCCAGTGTGAATTACAATGAGGACGTTAACTGACACTCACCAATTAATTGACCTACTTTTATGGATAAACCCGAACGCAAACATCCAGTGGATGTATCTCTGCTTGGCAGGATCAAGCTCTATCAAAAATCTTATCCCCCCCAATTCTGGCTGCTATTCTGGGGCAGTTTAGTCAACTTTACGGGGATGAGTATGATCTGGCCATTTTTAGTGATCTATCTTGGGGATGAGTTAAGTCTTCCCCTAACTGTCGTCACGACATTAACGACCATCAACGCGGTGGCGAGCATACTCTCATCATTTTTAGCGGGAAGTATAACTGATAAACTGGGCCGAAAATGGACCATGATCATCAGCCTCTTTATGACAGGACTGACCCTGGCAGCGATGGTTCCTGCTCATACCTACGGCCAATTTGCGATATTGATGGCGCTGAGGGGAGCTTTCCGGCCCCTTTATAGAGTTGGATCTGATGCAATGATCGCCGATCTTGTCCCTGCTGAAAAACGAATTGATGCCTTTGCTTTAACACGCCTCGCTAAAAATGTTGGTGTGGCATTAGGGCCGGCGCTTGGTGGTTTCATGATAGCTTCTTCTTATCAGATCACTTTTGGTATCGCTGCAGGAACTACTATATTCTTCGGCCTGCTGATTGCTCTGTTTACAATAGAGACCCTACCTGATGCCGCCAGGGAGATCCAGGAAAAATTACTCACCACTCTGAAATCCTATCAATCTATCTTTCAGGATCGGATCTTTTCCAGTTTTATCCTTGGTTTTACTTTGCGCCAGATCGCCGGCAGCATCCTCTGGGTCTTGTTAGGAGTCCACGCTATAGATAACTTCGGCCTTTCTGAAACGTTATACGGCCTGATACCTACCGTCAATGCCGTGATGGTGGTCCTCTTGCAGCTCTTTGTAACTCGCAGAACCTCCCACTTTCGTCCCTTGGCCGTCATGGCAGTTGGCACCTTATTTTATGGGCTTGGAGTTGGAAGCATAGCGTTTGCTACCGGATTTTGGGGATTCTTAGCCAGTATGGTGATCGTCACGATCGGCGAATTGATGGTTATTCCTACTGCCAGCACCTATACTGCCAATCGGGCACCGGAAATTATGCGTGGGCGGTATATGAGTATGCTGGCTTTAACAATGGGAGCAGGATCCATGGTCGGCCCGCTGCTGGGCGGATTTCTGAACGATACTTTCAGTCCTTCTGCGATCTGGTATGGAGGAGGCACAGCAGGTTTCCTAGGAGCAATGACCTTTTTTATATTGGCGACCAGGACCAGGAATTCAGGGGGAGAAGTACCTGCAAGTTAAATAAAAACGGGATGGCTTTATGCCATCCCAGAGAAATAAATCAAACTTTCTTTGCTTAATCACCTTCCAAGGCTGACTCCATCAGCTGCTGGATCCTGGGAATCATTGATGCCGGATCCGGATGAAGCCCTTCAATCAATAACGTGCTTTCAAATACTTGTTCCACTATCAGCTCTCTGCGGTGATCATCGTCCGGCAGCTGACTGATCTTCTGTAGAATCGGATGATCTGGATTGATTTCCAGGACTTTTTTCGGGATCTGGTAATCCCTGTCCATAATCCGGTATACCCGCTGCATCTCTTGACCCAGGGAGCCTTTGGCATCAACAAGCCTGGCTACAGAATTGGTCAAGCGGTCTGTAATCCGCACATCAGAAACTCGCTCTCCAAGGATATCCTTGAAAATGTTTACCAAACCATCCACAGCTTCATCGGACAAAGATGGCGGTTTTTCTCCCTCATTTTTTTCAACCTCTTCTGATTGTTCAGGAAGATTTAGATCGGATGCCGCTACATTCTGGAGGGAAAATTCTTTATACTCCCTCAGCCCTAGCAGCATAAAGGAGTCTACTGGATCCGTTAAGGTAAGTACTTCATAACAATGGGTCTGGAAATAATCCAGATGGGGACTGCGGGAAACTGAGCTCTCATCATCACCCAAGATGTAGTAGATCTTATCCTGGCCAGGTTTCATATGTTCCAGGTATTCATCCAGCGATGTCCATTGATCAGGCATGGTCGTTGAGTGGAACCTCAGCAAGGTTGATAGTTCATCGCGATTGTTATCATTGGCGGCCACTCCTTCCTTGAGGAACAGGCCGAACTCAGACCAAAAGGCCAGATACTTTTCCGGATCTTTACTGGCCATTTCTTTCAGCTTTTGAATGACCTGATTGGTCAGGATTTTGTTGATCCGGCTGATCATTGCAGTAGCCTGAACACTTTCACGCGATACATTTAATGGCAGATCTTCAGCATCAACTACTCCCTGAATAAATCGGAAGTATGGTGGAAGTAAGTCCTTGGAATAATTCTCGATCAGAATTTTCCTGGCGAATAGCTTTAACCCGTCCTGTTCACGCAGTGTGAACAAACCCCGATCTGGCTTAGCAGGCATATATAAGAGAGCATAGATCATTAAAGGAGCATCAGCTACAAAGTGGATCTTCCCAAGCGGTTCTTCCATTTCCAATGTTAACTGGCGATAGAAATCCTGATACTGATCTTCTTCCACAGAGCGGGGATTTTCACGCCAGATCGCGGTTTGCTGATTGATCTGTTCATCCTCACCCGCAATAAAAATTGGGTATGGCACATAATCTGAATGGGTTTTTATAATCTCCCGGATTCGCTGTATTTCCAAGAATTCCAGGGCATCTTCATTAAATTTCACTTCGATGGAAGTTCCTCTGGTTTCTTTATCCGCAGTACCCATTTCAAAAGTATCAGCACCTGTCGCATACCATGAGGCAGCTTCTTCATCCGGCTGGTAACTTCGTGAAGTTACTTTAACCCATTCAGCAGCCATAAAAACAGAATAGAATCCTACTCCGAATCGGCCAATGACATCCACCAATCCCTTTTCATCACCATCAGCTGCTTCCAGAAAGGCCTTGGCCCCGGATTGGGCAATAGTTCCCAAATTGGTCTGCATCTCTTCGCTGGTCATACCTATACCAGTATCAGAAATCTTGAGAGTCTTCCCCTCAGGGTCAATCTCGATCCTGATTTCCAGATCCAAAGATGGATCAAGGATCTCCCGGTCAGTTTGCAGGACAAAACGCATCTGGGTTAAAGCATCAGATGCGTTGGAAAGCAATTCCCGAAGAAAGATCTCTCTCTTTGTATAAAGTGAATGAACCAGGATATTTAATAATTGTTTGATCTCTGTTTGGAAAGCGATTGGACCGCTGGTATTCTCCAGCTGTGGTTTATGATTATCAGCCATAAACTCCTCCTATTGAAGCTACTATTACATTAGCTTATCAAATAAGTATTAACTTGACATAAGAACAAAAATAACCCGGGAGATCCTGCTCCCGGGTTATTAAATATCTCGCAATTTTTTGAGGGTTATTATCTTATGAGTGCGTCAGTCATTCTGACTGTCCGGATCATTTTAGTCACATCATGAACCCGGATGATATCCGCTCCGCGGGTGATGCCAACAGAAACCGCAGCGGCAGTTCCTTCAATACGGTCGTCTGTCGGCAGATCGAGGGTATAGCCAATAAACGATTTCCTGGAAGGCCCCAAGAGTACTGGATAACCAAGAGCCCGAATCTCATCCAGGCACTTAATGAGTTCCAAGTTTTGTTCTATAGTTTTTCCGAACCCAATTCCCGGATCCAGGATGATCATCTCATCTGGAATACCAGCCTTATGGGCCAGGACCACACTTTCCTGCAATTCAGCCTTTACATCCTCCAGCAGGTCATCATATTCCATGCCAATATACCGGCCTCCCAGGCGTTCCTTGATGGCAGCATTATTGGGGTTGCTGCGGTTATGCATCAAGATAACAGGAACGTCATTCTCAGAAGCCACACATGCCAGCTCTGGGTCAGCTTTCAATCCCCATACATCGTTTATGATGGAGGCTCCAACTTTAATAGCTTCACTTGCAACCTGAGCTTTATAGGTGTCTATAGATATCAGGGTCTCAAACTCAGCTGCTAGCTGAGTGATAACCGGAAGGACCCGGTCCAGTTCTTGCTGGGCGGATACAGGAGCCGCACCAGGACGAGTACTTTCACCACCCACATCAAGGATATCAACTCCAGCCTCGACAAATTCCCTTGCTTGTTTGAATGCTGCCTCTCTGTCCAGATCCGCCAGCCCGTCTCCAGAAAAACTGTCCGGTGTCATGTTGAGGATGCCCATTACATAGGTCCGGGAACCCCAATCAAAAGAAAAGTTGTTGATCGATAGATTTTTCATATTTATTCTCAAAAGAGGATGCGCGATAACTAACTTTTCCTGTTAATTTTATATATTATCTAATTCTTGTTTCTCATTATGCAAACTCATTATACTATTGTGCAAATCGAGGAAATAAATGTAATTACAATCATCAAGAAAAATCCTACCCTATTATTACCCTGATTGAAAATATGGTAAGGCCGGCCAGTTTCAATTCATATCTGAGACAAGATTCACCTTAGTGACCGGTCTCTACAGAAGGATCAGTTAGTACAACCGGATTAGTGTAATTTGAAAGATCTCCAGATTCCATTATCTGGCGGTAACTTTAATCATCAAAAAATAAATCCTTAGCAATCATTGCTCGCCTATCCTTCCGTTTATATGCGAAATATGAAGAAAACGGCCATAAGCGATAATCTGACACAATCCCATATACTTGGGGATTTTTATGAATAAAAATAAATAATTGGTAGAAAGAATTTTCCTTCGGGTCCATAACGTTGGAATAACCACCATTTACCAAACAACCCGATCTTTTATACACTTTGTTGATCCGTCTAGTATATATTCCTAAAAATGATCTGTATTGATACCAAAACATTTCATCACTTTGGCAAATATCTCCAATCTCATGAATATCTCTTACTTTGACTAATAGATGGAAATGAGTAGGCAATAAGCAATATGCATACAACAACGCAATAGGCTTCATATACTTTTTATACATCTCAAGAAAAAGATGATAACTCTCTTCTTCTTTAAACAAGGCATCCTTATGATTTCCGCGTTTAAATAGGTGAATATACTTACCAAATATTGAAGGTTCTGGTGACATAAAATTACCCCCGTTTATTTAAGAAGTATGCGTGATCCTCTTGTTGATTTGCTGTCATCATAAAATATGATGATTTTCCAAATTTCTCCCTGGTCCCTCAGAATCACGTATCCTTATTCCCTTAAAACAATCACGCATCCTCAGTTCTCTAACCCCCTCACCATCAGATGCGTGATCTAATTCTATTTATCTATCAGGGTGTTATCTTAACCACCCTCTTAATCAATCCACTATGCCATTAAATCACCTCAGCAAATGGTTTTCGTGCCAGGAATTGGCCCTGACCGCGTTTTCCGAGCCATTGATCCCCATCAACTATGCATTTTCCCCGTAAAAAAACTTTCTCGGGATAGCCCTGCAGTTCCCATCCCTCATAAAGGTTGTAATCCGTCCGATGATGGGCAACATCTACCCCGTAAACCAGCTTCTTATCCGGATCCCAGATCACCAGGTCTGCATCCGATCCAGGCTCTAGGCATCCCTTTTGGGGATAAAGGCCAAATATTCGAGCAGGATTAGCGCTGGTATAAGCGACAAATCGGTTTGGTGTGATCCTGCCCTTTCCAACACCTTCAGTCCAGAGGATCGGCATCCGGTCAGCCACACCAGGAAGGCCATTAGGAATTTTAGTGAAATCATCCGCCCCTAATTCTTTTCCAGGGATCATAACCTCTTCTCCTTCATAGGAGATAGCCTTTGTACCATCGTAGAAGAAGGGGCAATGATCAGTACCCACCGTTTGTAAAGTATCATCCGTCAATCCCTGCCAGATGCGATCATTATCAGCTTTATTCCTCATTGGCGGGGAACAGATCCATTTAGCGCCATCCGGTCTTTCCAGCTCGTTTTCAGTAAAAAACATATATTGAGGGCATGTTTCGCCCATTATCGGCACTCCCCGCTCCCTGGCATAAGCCAACTGGTCAATACCTCCGGCTGTATTCATGTGTACGATATAAAGTGGAGCATCAGCCTGAGCCGCCAAAGCAGCGCTCCGTAAAACTGATTCGACTGCTCCCCAGGCAGGCCGTGTGCGGGCATGCCAGATAGGTTCAGTATGGCCTGCTTTAAGAGCTTCCTCCACCAGGATGTCTATCACATCTCCATTTTCCGCATGCAGCATGGTTAAGAAACCATATTTGGCAGCAATTTGCATTAATTGGAAGATCTCTCCATCCTGGAGGCGCAAGCGATTGTTATAGGCTGTGAATACCTTCAAGGTTGTCACACCGCTCTCAAGGATTGCGGGGATTTGAGCCGCGACGTTATCATTGAATTTTGTGATATTGATATGAAAACTGTAATCAATGGCCGCTTTGGGATCCGCTTTATCACGCAGGGCAGCGATATTTTTTAGCAGGTCAGGATCTTTGTCCTCTACAAAATCCATCACGGTTGTAGTTCCCCCAAAGGCAGCCGCTTTGTGACCAGTGTAATGATCATCGGAAGAAACAGTATCAAACATGGCCAAGTCAAGATGAACATGAGGATCGATACCCCCTGGCATCAAGTATTTTCCAGAAGCGTCTATAACCTTAGCTCCCTCAATCTCCAGGTTGCTGCCTAGTTGGGCAATCTTATCCCCTTCTATCAGTAAATCAGTTTTAATTAATTCAGTTGGGGTTATCACAGTGCCATTTTTTATTAATGTCTTTCCCATCATGATTTCCTTTTATTATGAACAAAAACAGGACAAAATATTGTATTTTAAATTATACACCAGACAACTTTTTGGCTCTCTCAAAAGTAAGTGAGACCGGTATGACAATTTCAGAAAATTGGACCGAATTAACTTTCCGGGATTCCCAGCAAGGCAGATAAAATGTCCATTGGAATCGCATCCAAGTCATCGAGTTCTGTTTGGTAACTTGAATCGCTCATTCCCCGTTCTCTAAGGGCTTTCCACAACCTTCTGCGTTCTGCCGGAGCTACTGTCAAATCAGTGAGAATCTTTGCCCCACGAAGATATTCACCTGTAGTGTACAAAAAAGTAAAACGCTTCCAAT
>CAYORF010000060.1:0-16937 GCA_964406305.1 uncultured Anaerolineales bacterium
CATTATATTAAAAAATAAGGGACTGTGCCATTTACTTTTGGGACAGCCCCTTTTTCTATTTTCTTACTCCAGATTCGGCTGCATTAGTTGTGGAGAAGTATTACTCCTCGACTGATGCAGGTTTGGCATAATCCCGGTAAGTGAGCCACATAGCGCCGATACCTACCAGTGTCACACAGATGCCAACTACCAGACCAAATCCTAGAGGTATAGCTCGCAGGAATGTGTAAAGGAATATACCAATCAACATCGACCAGATTGGCTGGTCTTCATATTTTGGTGCTAACCATCTCATCAACAGCTTACCAACTAAGTAGGACACCACAAGTTTACTGCCGTAAGAAACCAACAGTCCAAATCCTGCCATAATCAAACCTAAACTGGTGAAGCCCACTGTCAATATAACTCTTGATAGTTCACCGAGGGTTATAACACCAAAGAAGATCGCGCCTGCGATAATCAATCCGCTAGCCAGTAAAGCACCCAGGTAAACTACCATGATACTGACCAAACCCCAACCCAGGGATGGCATTACTTCTTTTTCTACTTTTTCACTGACTTTGTTTAACAATCCAGGTAATTGCCAGACTATAAGACCGCCCAACAACATTAAGGTGATGAAGACACGGACCTGTTTCAAAAGCCAGGCTCCTACCAATCTGGATCCAATCTCGTCGGGATCAGGTGAATCTACATTGGGATTAACCTGCGGATCGTAATCAAACTCAATCCCGCCGGGAGGAGTTATGGCAATAGCTCTGGACTGATCCTCGGAACTCTTATAGTACAGAGATCCACCGATCTCTGCTTCTTCAGAAATGCGGATACCAGCTGGAGCGATGGTATCGATTCCTGGAGGACTGGGGTAGATTTGGGGAGGCTGTCCATCTGAGGGACCGGCCACTTCTGCACGGACGTTATTTCCTATAGATCCATTAATATCCAGGGCACCAACACCAGCTTGCACGTCTCGGCCGATCTCACCAGAAAGCAGAGCCTGGTATGCGCCAACTAAAAGGTCGCGGTGGATAATGGACCCTTCTTCTGCGTTTAGATTAAATCCGCCATAGAACATGTTTCGGCCAATTTCTGTATCCGGCCCAAGGGTTATCGTCATGGACCCGGCATAAACACTGCCGCTCACTTTTCCGTTGATCAAGATGGTCTGGGCCCCTGAAGCCAGGCTGCCGTTGATGGTGCCGTTGATTTTAACGATAGAGCCTGATGCAAAAACATCGCCGTTTACGGTGCCATTAATCTCAACGATGTCGCCTCCGATAAAAAGATCATCATCGATGATCTCTCCCTCTTCGAGAATGCCATCCTCGTCGAACTCTACGGCTTTTGCAGTCGCTGTAAATCCGAATCCTATCGTCAGTACTAGAAAAATAGGGATAAAGATCAACAGGACTTTTCTTTTTGTGGACATAACTACTCCTTAGTATAAAAATGATAAAGAACCCGCAAGGGGATAATTTTCAATAAGATATACGGAGGATTATTGAAAAAGTTGCATTCGTCAGATCATGGTAATGTCAAAAAATCACCAGCCCGGAGTAGTCCGAACTGGTGAGGAAATCATGGATGGAGCATAAATCGGATCGGATTATTTTGGATCGATATATTTATCCCAATAACGTTTCATGCCATCTGCTGACATTCCTGAAGGATTTGCTTTTTCAAATGCATCCAATGTGACTATTCCAACCCCCAATTCCAAAGAGCGATTTTTTACCCAGTTTAGAAATTCCTTTCTAAGATCTTCTATCGAGTACTCTCTGGGCATAATCATTTGCATCCATTCTTCAGCAGCATCTAATTCACTTAGTACAGAATCTAAATGCCATTCAACATCGTCGAAGAAACCGAAATGAGTTGGGGCGATCCGGGAGATCTTTTCCTTTTTAAGTTTGGTTACAGACTCCCGCCATCTTGGTGGATGGAACTCAGGAGGAGGCATCGGTATACGCAGGAGTCTTTCTCCACCAGAAGCTATCCGGACACCACCTACATCACCGCTGAAACAGATCTCATCCAGGATGAAGGCCATATGATGGTTGGCATGTCCGGGTGTATCCAGAGCCCGAAAAGTATAACTGCCAACCTGAATTTCCATTCCATCATCCAATATCACAAGTTGCTCTTCGGGAACAGAGAGAAAATCTCCCCAGAGCATATCCATCTTGTCTTGATATATCCTTGTTGCGCTGGCCAATAATTTGGAAGGATCCAGCAGATGAGGAGCGCCCCGCTGATGGACATATACTTTCGCACCAGATTGCTTAGCTAACCAACCAGCTGCTCCAGCATGGTCGAGATGGATATGGGTCAACAGCACATGGGTAATTTCTTCAATTGTATAACCAAGTTCTTGTAGATTTCTATCCAAATTATCCTGGGTCGATCCGGGGCCGCTCTCAATCAAGACCAAACCTTCTTGATGAGGAATTAGATAGCTGGCAATAGCATTTGGACAGTTCTGGAAGTTCAGATCAAGTGTGAAGATTTCAGGGTGATTAGTCATATTCCTATTCCATATTTGATAGTAGATGTCCTATTTTAACATTGATTGCATTAGATAGGTCCGGATCTCTAAATCTGCAATACCAAGGTTTGGAATAGATATACGCAGGATAAAAAATAACGACTGGAAACTATCATAACCTTACAAAAATGTTAGCTCGATAAGTTTAAGGTTGAATCGCTTTACTTTGGGTTGCACTATCAGAATGGGTATGCTAGAATACGACCACTCAACCGGATATATAAGGGATTAATACAATTCTACCCACATATATGGGGGTATTTTACAAGAAATCGTTGTGGAAGCTGATTGAGTAATTTTGTCTTAATTTTCATGTGCAGGAGTCTCGTAGATGACAATAAACGTCGATCCCAAAGAACAGATTAACGTCGTTAATCCTATTCCATCACTGCCGAAAGGGCTGGCGGATGTCAATTTGACAGAAAATGCCCTTGAAGTATTCAAACGACGTTATATCCGGAAAGGGGAGAACGGCGAGCTGACAGAAAGTAAAGAAGAAACCTTTTGGCGTGTGGCATATAATGTCGCAGTTGAAGAAAAGAAGTGGGGCGGGGATGTAGATAAAATCGCCCGGGAATTCTATCATCTGCTGGCGACTAAACGATTTTTACCCAATTCACCTACATTCACAGGCGCAGGCACTCCCCTTGGTCAGTTAGCGGCTTGTTTCGTGCTACCCATAAGTGATGATATGGGTAAGTGGAGCGACGGCATCTTTCAAACGTTAAGGGATGCTGCTTTGATCCAGCAAACTGGCGGTGGGAACGGATTTTCCTTCTCGCGATTGCGCCCCAGCAAGGCATTGATTAAAGCTTCGTCAGGCCATGCAACTGGACCGGTTGGATTCTTGAAGGTTTATGATAAAGCTTTTGGAGAGATCGCCCAAGGTGGAACTCGCCGGGGTGCGAATATGGCTGTCTTGCGCGTGGATCATCCTGACATCGAACACTTTATCACCTGCAAAACTGATGAGAACGCGATCACTAATTTTAATATATCAATTGGCATCACAGATGCCTTTATGGAAGCGGTAATTAATGATGACAGCTGGGAACTGCGTTTCCCGGATGTAAAGGATCCAGCCTATCGTAAATTCAATGGCACTTTAGAGCAAGCTGAAGCCGCAGGTATCAATATCCTGGTATACGGTTCCATTCGAGCCCGGGATCTATTTAACAAAATCGTTTATCATGCCCACAATAATGGCGAACCAGGATTATTATTCCTTGACCATGCCAACCGGTATAATCCCATTCCGCATTTGTATGATCTGGAAGCTACTAATCCTTGTGGTGAGCAGTATCTCGGCCCTTATGAAAACTGCTGCCTTGGATCCATTAATCTTAGTCAGCATGCAACAGATGATGGAAAACCCGATTGGGAGGCTCTCCGAAAGAGTGTTGAAACTGCAACCCAGTTCCTGGATGATGTCGTTGATGCAAACGCTTATGTGCCTTCGGTTCCTCAATTAGAGGAAGCAGCCATGCGAGCCAGGCGAATCGGGTTGGGCATTATGGGTTTAGCCGATTTGATGTTTAAGGCAGGTGTCCGGTACGGCTCCGAAGCCGGTCAGGAATTTTCTGCCAAGATCATGGAATTCATCCGCTATCATGCTATGTTAACCAGCATCAATTTGGCGAAAAAGCGAGGGTCTTTTCCCGCTATAGAAGGCAGCCGTTATGATCCCAAGAACTTGAGCTGGGAAGTTCCGCAATCGATCATCAGCTATCAAAACGATTGGGGCCGACCACCCCTTGATTGGGAGAAAATTGTTAAAGGTATTAAAAAACACGGGATCCGAAATGCAGCCCAGACCACTGTTGCCCCCACTGGAACAATTGCAACTGTGTCAGGTTGTGAGGGTTATGGATGTGAACCTGCTTTTGCCCTAGCGTACACCCGCCATGTGGTTGAAAGCGATGGTGAAATTGACCTGATCTACACCAGCCCGTTATTTAACCAAGCCCTTGAAAGCTCTGATTTGTCTTCTTCTACAAAAGATAAGATCATCACCACTATCCTTGAAACCGGAACTTGCCAGGGGATTGACTCATTGCCGGAAGAGATCGCTAACACTTTTGTTGTTTCCGGTGATATCACTGCTGAAGAACACATTCGAGTTCAGGCTGCTCTCCAAGCGTTTGTTGATAACAGCATATCTAAAACCATTAATTTTCCCTCCTCAGCTCAACTTGAGGATGTTTCACAGGCCTATATTTTGGCTTGGGAAACAGGTTGCAAAGGGATCACTGTTTATGTGACCGGCTCCAGAGATAAAGTAGTTCTTGAAACAGGTAAGAAAGATGAAAAGCCAGTTGCCGAGGAAGTCCAGACACAGATCCAACAATGGCAAAGTGCGAAGAAACCCAGGCCGCGTCATCTAGAAGGGTACACCTACAGCATCCAGACTCCTCTTGGGAAGACCTATGTAACCATCAACGAGAATGGAGATAGCCAGCCCTTTGAGATATTTATAAACACAGCAAAAGCTGGGTCGGATACGGCGGCTGTATCAGAGGCCATTGGCCGCTCCTTGTCTTATATCCTCAGGATGTCGTCACCTATTCCTCCCCGCCAGCGTTTGGAAGAGGTTTATCAGCAGTACGCCGGCATTGGCGGTCGCCGCCCAACAGGTTTTGGCCCAAATCGGGTCAGATCCCTGCCCGATGGTATTGCCCAGGCTCTGCAGGAATACCTGGAAAATACTGGCTGGCAATTACAGGAATTAACTCCAGAAGAGATTGAGGCAATCGAAGAGATCAGCCAACCAGAAACCTGGTTGGAGGTTGGGGATCTTTGTCCGGAATGTGGACAGGCGGCACTGGTGAATGAAGAAGGCTGTCGGAAATGTTATTCCTGCGGTTACAGTGAATGTTGAGCTGATTCCCCCTACGCATTTCTAAAATCCAACATCTAATCATCCCCGGAACGATCCCAGGGAGGGAATTTATGACTACCCCGACAATTGAATTAATCCATCAACATGGATCTGTCAGGAACTATAAAACAGACCCGGTACCAGAAGGCTGGATAGACCAGATCGTGACTGCAGCTCAGCGCACTTCAAGTTCATCGAATTTGCAGACCTATAGTGTGATCGTCACCACAGACCTTGATAAAAAAGTAAGAGTCCAGGAAATCAGTGGCGGACAATCCCATATCTCTCAGGCCCCAGTTTTTTTACTATGGTGTGCAGATTTTAGCAGGTTGAAAAGAGTATGTGATCACCAGAGTTATGAAATAGAGGCGGGGTATATAGAGAATTTTTTGGTCGGTGCTGTAGATGCGGCCATAACCATGCAAAGTGCAGCTTTGGCAGCTGAATCCCTGGGCCTGGGTTTTTGCTATATCGGTGCCCTGCGGAACGATCCAGAGGGAATTAGAGAGGTCTTCCAGTTACCTGAACTAGTATTCCCGGTTTGTGGAATGACCCTGGGATGGGCTAAGGAAAAGCCTATGATCAGGCCGAGGCTTCCCCTAAAGGCGGTTTTGCACTGGGAAACTTACCAGGAGAATGATCTGGAGTATTTAGTGGAGTATGATCAGGTTATGGTAGGAACTGGAATTTACGGCGGACGCCAGGTTGACCGAGAGGATCGCGACTCTGAGGATTACGGATGGATGGAACATTCTGCCAGGCGGTCCAGTAAACCATCAAGGCCGATGCTCAAGCAGGCGATCATTAAATCTGGATTTCAAATTAAATAAATAAGTAACCCTGGGAAAAGGTTTCTGTCGGGAAATTGTTCAGGAGTAAAAAATGGCAGCTGAGGAAAAAAGACCTACCTGGAATGAATACTTCATGAATATTGCCCTTGAGGTGGCTAAAAGAAGCACCTGTGAGAGAGCGCAAGTTGGGGCGGTGATAGTACGCGATAAACGCATATTAACTACCGGGTATAACGGAAGTCCACGGGGATTACCTCATTGTTCTGAAGTAGGATGTTTAATGGATAATGGACATTGTGTTCGCACTCTGCACGCTGAACAAAATGCTATTATTCAGGCAGCCCTTCATGGGGTAATTACAGAAGGTGCGACAATATATGTGACTCACCAGCCTTGTTTCATCTGCGCCAAAACGATCATCAATGCGGGCATATCAGAGATTGTTTATGACAAGGAATACAGGGATGAGCGTTCCATAGATTTTCTAAACCAGGCCGGAGTGAAGATCACTGCGCTTAACTAAACAAGTTTATATACATGTAAGAAGCGGGATCCTGAGGCTTAAGGACCCCGCTTCTTTTTTTGGTATCTTGTCCTATTCAGGAAATTAAATCCGATTAGCGATCTAATACAATCAATTTAACCATACCAGAGAGGAAAGGGTATTTTTCGGGCCGTAACTACAAACAAAATTCAGGTTAAAAGTTTTAAGGGTGTGAAATAATTTGCTATCAGCTTTTTTCCAAGTTGTATAAAAAATGGCTGAAACGATCTATAATATGTTTATATAAATTACTCAGGTGAGTTTATATGGACGATCTAGAGAAGAAAACAAAAACACTGGCCAATGATCTTGTCTTTGAGCTGAACAAATCCCTCGGTTTCCGAAAAGATGGATTAGCTCAACCGTTCCTGAAACCGCTGGTATGGAAACCGATGGTGCGTTTCTCTGAGCTGGCGACAATCTTTGAACACCGGGTTGCGCAGGAAGGTTGGCAAAAAGCTTCTGCCTGGTTTATTACTCATTTTGTTGACAAGGTTAAAGCATTGGGTACGGAGCATTTGCCGAAAGAAGGACCGTTAGTGATCGCTGCCAATCATCCTGGCGCTTATGATTCATTGGTGATCTCTTCCCATATCCCACGGGATGATGTGAAGATCATTTCATCAGATATCCCATTTGTAAAAAAGTTCCCTGATACAAGTAAACATATGATATTTTCCTCCCAAGACACGCATGATCGGATGAGTGCAGCGAGAGGCGCCCTCAGACATTTGAAGAACGGAGGCACTTTGCTGGTTTTTGCCAGGGGCACCATGGATCCGGATCCGGCCTTTATGCCCGGCTCTGAAATAGAGCTTACTCGCTGGACATCCAGTCTAGGGTTGTTCCTACGGAATGTTCCACAGACAAAATTGGCTGTCTCGATGATTAGTGGTGTATTATCACCAAAATATATTAATCACCCGGCAACCCTGTTTAGAAGGGGACGGGTGAACAAGCAGCGTTTGTCGGAGTTTTTCCAGGTGATGTACCAGCTCCTGGTCCCTGGGAAATTAATGGTTTCGCCCAATTTGTCTTTTGGTCCACCTGTCACCCTTGATGATCTTGGAGTAAAGGACAGGAAGGATATAAATAAGATCACAGACGAAGTCATCAAAAAAGCTCAGGAACAGTTCCAATTTCACAAGAAAAAACTTCTGACTGCTTGATCTAATCCTGTACCACCAAAAAAAGAACCCCTGGTTATTCCAGGGGTTCTTTTTTTGAAAGGTGGAAATTACACTAATTTTGTTTTCTTATCTTTCCTTGTATCCATTGAAACAGTGCTGCCCCAGCGAGGGCAAAATAAGCCAGGAAGCTTGCTCCAATCAGCAGCCACTTCACTCCTGAGAAAATTGAGGTTACCAGTGCTAGTCCGGACAACAATGTAGGGTAGAAGGCCATTACCAGGGATGCACCGATGTTTTCCAAATAATCAAATAAGCCAGCTGCTAGTGGCAGAAGATTAGTGAAGCCAATCCACTCATTCGAGTTTTCCAGAATTTGATAGAACCAGCTGATCCCGGCCACTAAAAAACTGATATACACGAGAGGGAAAACCAGGTCAAAGGTCCAACGGGCTTGAATATAAGCTTGTCTTCCTTCTTCACCATACTCTTTAGCCGCTTGAATCAGATCCTCGGGTCCATAGAAAAAAGAAGTATCTGGGGATATGCTGCCCCCAGCATTTTCTTCAGCTGAGGCTGCCTGGCCTGGAAGTATGAAAATCATGAATAGGACCATGATCAGCAATGTCAGTATCAAGATCCAGCTTTTTGAGACTTTTGTCAACCAGGTTGATAATTTAGTACCCATAAATCTCCTTAAACGTTTTTCAGGTTTTTGATCTGCTCCTGAAGCATTAGGACTGTTTCCTTGTATCCGGCCAGTTTGTCTTTTTCTTTATTGACTACGGCTTCTGGCGCTTTTTTAGCAAAAGGACTGGCCAATAGACCTTCCAATCTTTTGATCTGTCCCGTCAGTTCCTTGAGCTCAGAGCTAAGACGTTTATTCTCTGCTTTCGGGTCAATCAATCCACTCAAAGGAAGGTATATTTCCACAGACCCAGCCACGAGAGCGATCTGGTCTTGGGGCTTTTCATCCAGTTCTTTTCTAATGGTAGTTTTTTCCGGATCGAGCTGGGCCAACGTTATTAGACTTCCAATTTCCCTTTCCAGCATATCGCTATATTTGCTTGAGACCAAGTTAGCAGGAATCAACTTTCTGGGTTTGATATTCTTTTCTGCACGTAAATTGCGAATGGTTTTGACGATCCCCTGGATGATTTCAAAATCCGATACCTTTTCCTTTTCCCAGTCTTCTTCAGCGCGAGGCTCAGGCCAAGCAGAGATCATTAAGGCCTCGCCCCAATCCGGCATCCGCTCATTTAGAGGAGAATTACTCACAGCATCTTTTAAATGCTGCCAGAGTTCTTCCGTGATATATGGTGTGAATGGGTGGAGTAAGCGCATGCACATATCAAGAACTTTGATCAGGGTTTCGATCGTATAATATGCGCGATCCCCGCCTTCGGCGATCTGACTTTTGGATATCTCCAGGTACCAATCTGCATATTCACTCCAGAAGAAATCATAGATATAACGTCCGGCTTCACCATATTGATGATTGTTGAAAAGGCGATCAACGTCCCGGATCAGCTGTTGCATTCGGGCCCAGATCCACGAATCAGCCAGGGTCCAATCAGCTTTAGCTTGGGGAAGGAGAGGGGCATTTTCAAGGTTTCCAAGAACGAACCGCCCAGCATTCCAGACCTTATTGGCAAAGTTCCGGTTAGCTTCCACTTTTTGCAAACTGAGGTTTGTATTGACTCCCGGAGTGGAACCTACCAGCATAGTAAAACGGACAGCATCCGTGCCCATATCATTCATGACATCAATAGGATCGACCACATTGCCTTTGGATTTGCTCATTTTCTGGCCATGTTCATCCATCACCAGGCCGTGGAGGTAAACGATCTCGAAAGGAGCTTTTCCGGTTAGTTCGAGACTGAACATGATCATTCTCGCTACCCAGAAGAACAAGATGTCGTAACCGGTTTCCATCATGGTTGTGGGGAAATAATAGTTCAGATCAGGTGTTTCATCCGGCCAACCCAGGGTAGAAAATGGCCATAAGCCGGATGAGAACCAGGTATCAAGCACATCAGGATCCTGATGGATATTTTTGCTTCCACATGCCTGGCAGGCATTTGGATCCTCCCTCGAGACAGTGAGTTCTCCGCAGTCATCACAGTACCAGACCGGAATCCTGTGTCCCCACCACAGCTGGCGGCTGATGCACCAGTCATGGATATTTTCCATCCAGTTGTAATAGACTTTTTTAAAGCGCTCAGGGATGATTTCTATCTCTCCGTCCTTGACGGCTTTGAGTGCTTTTTCTGCCAGAGGAGCGATTTTCACGAACCATTGCGTGGAGATCATGGGTTCGATGATCTCTCCTCCACGTTGGGCCCGGGGAACCTGGTGGAGGTAATCTTCTTCCTTTATAACCAGGCCGGCATCCTTCATATCCTGCCATAGGTTTTTCCTGGCTTCAAAACGGTCCTGTCCTTCGTATGGGCCGCCAACTTCGGTCACTTTGGCTTTTTTATCCAGCATTGAGAGCAGTTCCAGGTTATGTCGCAATCCGATCTCGTAGTCGTTTGGATCGTGCCCGGGTGTGATCTTTAATGCTCCCGTGCCGAACTCGACGCTTACATATTCATCACCAATCACTGGAATCTCTCGTCCCAGGATGGGAACGAGCACCATTTTGCCGATATATTTCTTATACCTATCATCGTCTGGATGAACCGCCACTGCGGTATCGGCCAGAATGGTTTCCGGACGGGTTGTGGCAACCGGGATAAATTGATCTGGATCTTCAGCCAACTGATATTTGAAATAATACAGTTTTCCTTTTTCCTCGGTATGTTCCACTTCGAGGTCTGAAACCGCAGTTTGTAGGGTAGGAGACCAATTGATCAAGCGCGGTCCACGGTAGATCAAATCCTTTTCGTATAGGTGTACGAATGCTTCCCGGACTGCACGGGAAAGCCCTTCATCCAGGGTAAACCTTTCCCGGCTCCAATCGCAAGAGGCACCCAGCCGGCGGATCTGTTCTACGATCTTTCCTCCGTGTTCCTCTTTCCAGGCCCAGGTTTCTTCAAGGAAGGTATTCCGGCCTACTTCCTCACGGCTAGTGCCTTCCTCTTTAAGTTTCATTTCTACTTGAAGCTGGGTGGCAATCCCTGCATGATCTGTTCCTGGCACCCAAAGTGTGGGAACACCTTTCATGCGCTGGTGCCTGATCATTAGATCCTCCAGGGTCACAAACAGGACATGGCCCAAGTGCAGAACACCGGTAACATTGGGTGGCGGGATGCTGATCACATATGGTTTTTTCGTGGGATCATGGCCAGGAAGATTTGGGTCGTTCGTGGGTTTGAAGTAGCCATTATCTTCCCAGAATTTATAAAGCCGTGCTTCTGCGGATTTATAGTCATATTTTGTTGGAAGCATATCTGTCACCATCCTGTAATTGATCAAACCGGATCCAAATCAAAGATCCTAAATATTCCGTTAATCTTAATAAAAAAAACCTTTCATCCCTGAGGACGAAAAGGTTTTATGCCTTCCGCGGTACCACCTCGTTTTGTGTGTCCTTTGAACACACACGCTCAATTCCTGATTCGATGGACAGGATTTCGCTGTATCGGGCTCACCCGTGCCGTTCTACTCTTTGTGGTCAAATTTCTTCGGCAGACCAACCGGGGGACATTCCAGAGGTTACGCTGAGGGCGGCTTTCAGCCGGTGGCCTCCCATCTCTACGAGCGGTTTTCCCTGTACTCTACCCGGTTATGGGTCGTTTTTTCAATTTTCCGCATTATACCTGTAGTCAGACAGCAAGTCAACAGGGGGGAGTATAAGTGCCAGCGTTGGGATCTTCTAACCTGTTATCATGGCACATGATTTTAAATCCCAATAATCGAACCTTAAAATTTCTTGACTTTCACCCCGTGAATATGCTATTCTTTGGGTTATTGTAGGCGGGAAAATGATCGATTTTTACGATACATATTCATCTGGGAGGGTAAATAGTTTATGATTCACCGAGAACGGGTTGCAGATGACGTGTATACATTCCAAAGCGATGTTTACGCACAAGTAAATGCTGGCGCGGTGATCGGACAGGATTGGGCAGTGGTGATTGATACCTTGGCTTTCCCTGAAGAGACTCTAGCCATCAGAGAATTCATTGAGGATGATTTGCAACGGAAAGTCCGTTATGTTATCAATACTCATTACCACGCGGATCATAGTTGGGGAAATTGTTTTTTCCCTGGAGCATATGTTCTTAGCCATGCTCTTTGCAGGGAGTACCTTGAGAAATTTGGTACTGCTTCGCTAAAAACTGCCATTGAAATGGACAAAGTATTCCAGAAAACCAAGATTGTTTTACCGCATATAACATTGGATGCAGGTGTCCTGGAATTGGTTGTTGGAGATAAAACCTTGAGATTGATCGAGCTGCCAGGACACAGTCCTGATGGGATTGGAGTGTATATTGTTGAAGATGAGGTCTTATTTGCAGGGGATGTTTGGATGCCTATTCCCCACACTGTTGACGGTGATCCCCAAGTCATGCGCGAATCGCTGAATAAGATAGAATCCATGACTATAGAAAATGTGGTTCAGGGTCATGGAGAAGTGATCTTGCGTGGTGAAGTGATTTCCAGTATTAAGGATAGGATCAATTACCTGGACATAATCGATAAGATCGTTCAGGATGCAGCTTTGGACGAATACCCTGGAGAGTTCTTAAAGGAAAAGGACATTGAAGGCTGCGGAAAAAGCCGGATTTTATTAGGCGGAGCTGCAGAAGAGATCCATCAACAGAATTTACGGCATCTTTATCGCAAAGTTCACGGAGAAGATCCTAAGGGTTTTGATTCCTGATAAGTTGAAGAACGATTATATTTAAATAGGAAAAGCCCTTGCAGATGAAGCGAGGGCTTTTTTTATTGGAACTACTCTTTCTGTTTTTTCTTCTTGGCTCGAAATCCAACCAGCCTTTCAGTTCCATTCAACAGTCGATTGATATTTGGCAGTAGTGCCCAGACTATCAAAATCTCAGATAATAATCCGGAAAATATATATTCCCAGGGTTGGTCCGTATTTAAAAATCGGAGCAGGAGGATAAAACTGCCGATCAGCGGCAAACTCAAGGTCGCCAGGGATGCATAGCCAACAACCATCACTATCAAATAACCTACAGGAACAAGGATGAAGACGCTGGGCCACCAGAACCCGATGATGGCTCCAATTGCAGGTGTTCCCCCCGCACCACCGCCAAGCTTGATTTTTCCTTCCGGATCTTTTTCAAGTAAAAAAATCGAGAAATTATGGCCAATTACCGCAAAGAAGCCAGCAAATACTTGAAGCCAATATCCATCCGGGATGAAATACCGTGCGATCCAGACTGCTCCTGCGCTTTTTAACATATCCAGCAGTGAAGTAATAAATCCGAGAGTGAAACCAGTCGCGCGCATTGTGTTGGTGCCGCCGGTGCGCCCGCTCTCGACCCTCCTGATATCCTTGCCGGTGAGAGCTTTTACCAGTATAAATCCAAATGGGATAGATCCTAATATATAAGCAACCAAAAGAATACCGGTTTTTAAAAGGATAGTCATTAGACAACTCCTGATATTGTATTATTTATCGGACACTATATTTAACACACGATTATCACTTGGGAAACGGATCAGATGAAAAACGCAATTCCCCAGGAGAGGATTAAAATCAATCCGGGCCAGAATACTTTCTCAAGCGGGATCTTCTTTTCACCATCTGGAAGATCATCGCTAATCTCGATCAAGGCATACAGTGGACCAGCCAGCGCAACTCCAAAACCAATCGATCCGACTGGTAGATAGTGAAGGCCGGCTGCGAGTTCGCCAATCAGGAGGAAAGGAACAGAGCCTTGATTCAAAGCCCAGACTCCTCTCTGACGGAGATGAACAACCCGCAAATAAACCAACAAAGCTGCTGCGCTGAGCACAGGTACTCTGTAGAACAGTCGTGTCTCAGCAGCGTGCAGGGAGATTGCAAGAATGAGAAATAAGACAACCGAAAGAGCCGTGATTCCCATTTCGGCAGGTATAAAAAAACGATTGGATGGATCCAGTACAACATACTCTGCAATAATAACTAGGATCAATCCCAGACCACTGGCGGCGGTGGCAACCCACCATGTGGCGTTGAATGGAAGTTGATTGACCGCCAGCATAAGAACCAATGATGTCAGGGAAGGTAGTAGCCAGTGGATTATCGTATTGTCATATTTTCCCCTGGCTGGATGATCCTGTAGTAGCCAAGCAGATCCTGAAGCGGTAAGTCCGGCAACCAGAATCGATACAAGTGTAGAAAAATTTATCCGCACACTGAAGAAGATCCCTAGAAGCGTAAATCCCACTTCCTGGGGGGGAATTGACATAAAATGTGTCAATGTATAGGCCAATAAGATCGTAGAAACGGTAATACTGAGCCGATTGAGATCAGGTAGATGATTCCTGATATTATCCATAGCATCATTCTACCTTTAAGTCAGTGATCTTGAGTGTCTATTTAGAGAGTTCAGTGTGTTAGACTAAAATATATATCCCGGTCATATTGATATTGAGAAGGTGATGAATAATAAAGAAGTTGGCAGTTGGGGAGAAGAGATTGCTGCCGTCTATCTTGAACGGAATGGCTACTCGATTATTGATCGAAATTTTTATACGCCGGAAGGAGAGATCGATCTAATTGCCCTTCGGGAAGAAAAAGAGGAACGAATCCTGATCTTCGTTGAGGTAAAAACCCGGACTAGTGAAAAATATGGTTATCCCGAAGAAGCATTCACGAGAAAAAAATGGGACCATATGTTAAAAGCAATAGATAGATATTTGCAGGATCAACCGGATTATGGAGATGCCTGGCAGATTGATGTGATCGCCGTCCAAAGGTTGAGTGAAGACCAGCCGCCGGCAATTGAACATTTTGACAACGTTGTGATGAATAATGGCAGAGAATAAGAAACCGTTGATCGTTATTGTCGGTCCGACAGCTGTGGGGAAAACAGTTCTTGCTATTCGGCTGGCGGAGGCATTCCAGGGAGAAATTGTCTCTGCAGATTCCAGGTTGTTCTACAAAGGAATGGATATCGGCACCGCAAAACCATCGAGGGAAGAACTCAATCAAGTACCGCACCACTTAATAGATGTCGCGACGCCGGATCAGGAATGGAGTTTGGCAATGTATCTATCCCGGACCCAGGAAGTGATTCAAGATATCCATCAGCGGGGATCGCTGCCATTCCTTGTTGGCGGGACCGGACAGTATATCCAGGCAATTGTGGAGGGTTGGGATCTTCCCAAAACGAAACCAAATCCTCAATTGAGGGAAACCTTGAATCGTTGGGCGGAAGAAGTAGGGATAGATGGCCTGCGCGTTCGTCTGGCCGAGTTGGATCCAGATGCTGCAGCAGGAATTGATGGCCCGAATTTGCGAAGGATTATCCGGGCCCTTGAGGTCATCTTGACCTCTGGTAGAAAATTTTCCGGGCAGCGGGGAAAAACAGGATCCTCCTACAGGATTATGCAAATCGGTCTGATCCGTCCCAGGGATGAGTTATATCTAAGGATCGACAAGCGGATAGCAATGATGCTGGATAAAGGTTTGGTCGCTGAAGTAAAGTCTCTGCTTGATGCAGGTTTCACTCCCGAATCTTCCGCCATGTCAGCCATCGGATATAAACAAATGGCAGATTATCTCTCAGGGGAGAGCACATTGGAAGAAGCTGTCAGCCAAATAAAAAGCAAAACCCGTAAATATGTCCGACAGCAAGCCAACTGGTTCAGCGATGAAGATCCCAATATCATCTGGTTTTCAGCTTCAGCTGATCCATTTGATGAGATTCTTAACGAAATCCAACACTTCTTGTCCTAAATTTGTTATACTGAAGATTAGCCAAAGCAATCTTGTCGAAGGAGGAGAAATCCGATGGAGCACCGACCCTGGCATGATTATTACGATGAAGGTATTCCTACTAGTCTCTCATACCCGGCCGTCCCTATTTTTCATTTTCTAGAAGACTCTGCAAAAAAATTCCCTGATAAACCCTGTACCATATTTAAAGGAGCTGAAATCACCTACAGTGAAATGAGCCAGATCACTGATCAGCTCGCCGCTGCCCTGGTTGATCTGGGAGTGAAAAAAGGTGACAGGGTAGGTATATTGATACCCAATACACCCCAATTTGTGATGGCGTATTTTGCGGTCCTGAAAACAGGTGGTGTAGTGGTTGCAACAAATCCTCAATATACCGGTAGAGAGATCATCCATCAGGCCAATGATTCCGGTATGGAATTGATGATCTTGATGAGCAACTACTATGAGTTGGTCAAAGGTATTCAGCAGGATACTGGTATTAAACAAATTATCTGCACAAATATCAAAGAAACTCTCCCATCTTTGCTGGGAGTTTTATTTACCCTAGCCAAGGAAAAGAAAGGCGGCTTCCGAGTAACCTTAAGGGATAATGATCTCTGGCTGCCTGACCTTTTAGAAAAATATAAAGGCCAGGCCCGTCCCCAGGTAGATGTGGGACCAGAAGATACGGCAATATTCCAGTACAGCGGCGGCACAACAGGGATCCCGAAAGCAGCCATAGGCCTGCACCGCAATTTGGTTGCCAACACCATACAAATGATGTACTGGATCAGAACCGCAGTGATGGGAGAAGAAGTAGTAATGATGGCCATTCCTCTTTACCATGTTTATGGAATGGTCGCAGGGATGAATTATGGTCTGGCTGTGGGTGCCACTTTGGTGATGGTCCCTGATCCCCGTGACTTGAAGGATCTGCTGAGCAATATGCAGAAGTACAAAACTTCGATCTTCCCAGCAGTGCCTGCTTTGTACAATGCGATAAATAATAATGCAGATGTTAAAGCAGGAAAATATGATCTCAGCGCTATTAAGGCTTGTATCTCTGGATCTGCACCGTTATTAAGAGAAACCAAAGAAACTTTTGAACAGCTAACAGGCGGTAATTTATTTGAGGGATATGGTCTGTCAGAGACACCTACTGCCACTCACTGTAATCCAAATCTCGGTGAAAATCGAACTGGATCGATC
>CAYORF010000061.1:0-16918 GCA_964406305.1 uncultured Anaerolineales bacterium
AGTTAGATTCAAGTGGAACAACTACACTCGGAACTTTGAGCAGCAGCGATGCTTGCTCCTGGACCCAGCTATCACCAACTCGTTGAGAAGATACCGGAGGAGGATGAGCTGCCCAACCTTTTAGCAGATCCCCTTCTTTCAATTCTGCAGCTAAGCTTTCATCAAAGTGGAAAGGGATTACAGAATAAGATGAGAGAACTGAATTGCTTTCAAGATTAACAAGGATTTCCAAAATAGACAATGAAATGGAAGAAGACGCATAAACGATTCTGGTGCCCTGGCTGTTCCAGCGACCTCCAGCAATTTCTGCGCCTTCTCCTGTAAATGCACTGTCTTGATATTTATTTTTAGTGATTCTCCAGGCGGTTATCATCAGGAGAAAACTCCGTGTTCCAGCCTGACGATCAGGTTTTCAACCTCCCTTGCCCCCTCCTCTGTCCTGCTCGCTTCAAGTGGTGATTCGTTTTTCAGGGCGCGGTTATCACTGGACAGCCAATTCTGCGCGGCCTCCGTATCTCCTTCAAATAAGTCTACTGCGTGTGTAAATATCCGGGCAAACCTCAGCAGCCGGTCTGACTCATCTGCTTTGAGCTTTCCTTCTTTTTGCCTTCGATTTAATGTTCGAGCACTGATCTGGACCAGCTCGGCAAGCTCCCTATTTGTAACCTCCATAGACTTGGTCAAAATAGTGAATGCCTTGAATGGAAATCCAGCCTGGACCTTATCAGACAATTCCAGCCTGTCTGAAGCCTTTATTCCAATCATATTTGCATAACCAAACGGATCCCGAGCGCCATGAATGGATGCTGTAGTCATAATAGACCTCCAGTCTAATACTGCCACTTGGCTATATTGTATCTGCCATATGGCGCTTTGTCAACGGGTAGATTAGGGGTTTTTAGAGCTATTTTAGTTCTGATCAATTAACCTAAGAAACCCACGGGGGCCGGGGGTTTTTGCTTCTGGTATGTTGCTTTCTTGCTGAAAGGTTGTTGGTCATTCAAATATATAGTACCTAAATACTAAACGATGTTGTTATCCCTGTCAAGATGATTCGGGGTTCCAACACCGAGCCCCCGCCCCGGCCACCTCACTCATCCCAATCCTGCTCTTTGCGATAGGCGCGGAACCGGCCCGCAAAACGCTTAAAAAATAATATCTGGAAATTGGTCGGAGCTCTTTATTCTCTCCTGATCACTCCCTTCATTATAGCGACTGCCAAAAATAATAGCCTACTAATAGTAAATATTCCCCTAATCTAATACCATCTTTTTTTACTATCTAGCCATTGATTTTCTATTACCCCCCTATCCTGTTTTGTATTTGCTATTCTCCTGGATCTATAGTTTCTTATCCCTTATTTCTTTTTCCCTATTAATCCCTTTACCTAAATTAAGTTCTTTTTCTTTAGTTCTAGTTATTATCAGTTTATCCCTTTACCTGATATCTCTTTTCCCCGTTTCCTGTTTGTTCCTTTTTTCCCAGGATATACAGACAGATCTTCCTGTCAGCTCACAAGCGTTCTTATACCCTGGTCCATAGTTTAGTTTTATCTTGGTGTTCCCCCGTAGGGGGGCACCTCTTATTATCTTGTTTTTTGCATGAGGTAATTACGCAGAAAATCCTTCTCTTCTTTTCACACAGTACTATTCACCTGGTGAACACTTCTTCATGGTCCTAGCAGTCGGATCTTCCGTTATTCTGGAAACTTATTATCAGCGCCGCACCCTCAGGTTATTTAGATACCTAGCCACTATCCCGAGCGCCAGCACAAGTGTAAATATGATACCTATCCCCCATTCCCATTCGTCGGGACCCAGGAAGGGAAAAACCAACAGAATGACTTTCTTTGCTGACTCTATATAAGGGGAAGTGTCCATATTTGCCTCCGGAGTGTGCCGTCGCCCTTCCAGGCATGATCTATCGCCGTATTATACGTCAGAACGTTCGCAGATCTCTTGTTAATGCAAATTCCTTACTGCTGTGCCAGGAGGTTTTGTATTATCCCGTTCTGATGCCATCCCGGAGCTGGGTATTAACGGTACAATTAGCGCGAGTTGATTTTTCCTGTTTTGATAAGAAGGATTTCATATGAAAGCTTCGTTCAATGACTACATTGTTTACGTTGACGAGAGCGGGGATCATGGCCTGGCGTCTATTGAGCCGACTTACCCCATATTTGTTTTGGCCTTTTGTGTATTCAAGAAGGCTGTTTATGTTGATGATGTTGTTCCCAGGCTTCTGAGATTTAAGTTCAAGTTCTTTGGACATGATCAGGTCGTATTGCATGAAGGACAGATTAGAAAAGCAAAGGGCGATTTTACTCTTCTATTCGATAGTAAAACCAGGTCTACCTTCTTTAGTGATTTGGACACGATCATTGATGAGAGTCAGTTTGACTTAATATCAAGCGTTATTCGTAAAAAGGAACTCAAAGCGAAATATCCCTTACCTGACAATCCCTACAATATAGCCATGGGGTTTGGGCTTGAAAGGATCTTTTTACACCTGAGTAGCGCTGGCTGCGCGAAAGGAACTACTTACATTGTGTTTGAAAGCCGGGGGAAAAGGGAGGATGCGGATCTGGAGCTAGCATTTAGAAGAAAGTGCATCAAGAACGCGACGGGAAAGACCCTTCCTTTTGAGATCGTTTTTGCTGACAAGCGCACTAACTCTACCGGGCTGCAGCTATCTGATTTGATTGCCCGCCCGGTGGGATTGAGAATCTTGAGACCGGAGCAACCAAACAGGGCGTACGATCATATCAAAGGGAAGTTTGTATGTGGCCCAGATGGAAAGACTGAAGACTACGGTTTGAAAGTGTTCCCTTAAAAGCGAAAAGCCCCGGTATTCACCGAAGCTAGGCGCCGACCAGGTATTCCCAGTCCACCTTAATAGTATTCTATTAGCTATAGATTGTCAATAGGTTGATCGTTTGAGTTTTGTTAGAATTCACACTGGTCCTCCTGGCGTTTCCCAACAGTCTCCCCCAAGTCTATCACATCTCAATATTCTTTCCTATCGGTCCATTCTATATGAAATTCCTGTCTATTTACAACCTACAGGCACTGGGTGGTTACTAAGTAACCACTTCCTCCGTTGATTGAGGTTTTGATTTATTTTTTTCTTTTTCTCCCTGCTGGTTACTAAGTAACCAGTTAATTCCCCTGTCTATTTGTTCTTTATACTGGGACTTTGATTCCCTCCTATTTTATTGAATAAGGAAGACCCATTGGACTTAACTAATTATTTGGGGTGTTTCTTGATTTCCTTTCTAAATCAAGTTTACTTTTTAATTTTTCTATGTTATAACACTCAAAGTACAGCAAATTTTTCAATTATCGCTTTTTTTAGACAAAGGTTGAATTTAATGTCAGTTGGGACAAAGGTAATTACCCTCACATCAAGAAAGGGCGGCGTTGGAAAAACTGCCTGCACCGGATTGCTGGCCAGATATTTTGCTGAGGTTGAAGGAAAGAATGTAGTTGTGATCGACCTGGATGCCAGAGGGGGCGTTACATCGTTATTCACCGACGTGGTCCTTGGCGAGGAAGACCTGAGTATCGCTGAAGTCATTCTGGCAGCCAGCAATAATGATAACTTCCAGGATATATTCAATAAGGCTATTTTTGATACAGGTCTAAACAAAAATAAGAACTGGGTGGATAATGGAGGAAGGCTTTTCCTTCTACCTTCCAAGCCCAACCTAGACAAAGTTCTTGCCAATGCTCATTACGCCTTGCTGGGAGCAATAATTCGCGAGACGCGCCTTCCCGACAATGTATTGATATTAATCGATACCGGGTCCAGTAGTGATAGTGTGCTGGCCGGCGTTGGAGCAGCCGATATTGTATTTGTGCCCCTGATTATGAGCAAGCAGGATATCTTGCCGGTGTTTGAAACACTGAGAACCATCCAGATCATGCAAAGGAAAAGCGAAAACAATAAACCAGTAATGGGTGGTTTTATCATCAACCAGCCAGGTGATACCCAATGGGAAGAGGAATACATAAATACATACAAGCTTACCCTTGATGAATACAGAAAGGAATCCAATTTGCGCTGTGTGTCCGAAGACCAGTTCTTTTTCTTAAAGACTTCCAGGTTAATCAGGAGTGGCGCCTATCTTGATTGGGGCTTACGCAAGGATTTTTATATATTTGCCAAGATGCTGGCTGATACCGTACAAAAAGCATAAATTTGATAACCAGGAGCAAGTGTTCACTAGGTGAACACTTTAGGAATACAAAGAGTAGAAAAGGGAATACACACCTTCCAGGAGTATAGTTATGGCCTCTTCTAAATCAACTTCTACTAACAAAGCAAAGGCGTTCAAACAGGTCCGGTGGGCTGGCGACGACATTAATGATCCTGATCCAAATGTCGACGTTTTATATTCTCCAGATATATCCAGGGGCATCCGTAAGTTTTCTTTTATTCTGTTTTCTGAGATTTTGGAAGACAGTCCGGTCCAGAGCCGTGCTACTGTGTTTGATCCAAACAAGTCCTCAAAAGATAAAGAGCTGCTGGAGTCTATCAAGGTAAATGGGATTGTTCAGCCAATCGTTGTTAGGTCTTTAGAGGACAGCGATGACAATTTGGGTTTTGGGATAAAAGAAGGAGACCGAAAGTTTGCCATTGTTGCCGGCCACAGACGCGTAGCCGCGGGGAAGGCTGCTGGCTTGAAAGGAACCGGGGGCATGATCTCCAGGTCAGACGATGATCATGAACTGATCACCCTGGCAGAGAATATGGGCAGGAGAGAACTCTCTTCTTATGAAAGAGCCTTGGCGCTCAAGTCTCTCCAAGAAAGGAGAAATATGAGCATCCGCAAAGTATCTGACGCGGCAGGCGTTTCACATACTTTAACAAGCAGGTTGTTCAGCGCCCTGTCCGCGCCTGACCCTCTTCATGGCGCTTGGAGGGAAGGGTCTATTTCAACTAATGCTGTTGTGGACCTCAAGGACCATTGGGGAGCTATTGAAGGATTGAAAGACAAAGCTCTGGTTGGGAAGATAAAAGGCCTTACACAAGCCGGTGCAAAAAGCTTACGGGACCAACTTGACGCCGGCACTGACCTGGCTGATGCGCTGACTTCCATGGGCTCACCATCGCTACTTGTAGAGCAGGGGGTTGTATCTGTAGGCAAGCGAGGCCCCTACAAAAAATCGTCCAAGCGTGAAATCTTCGAAAACAACAAGGCTTACAAGGAGTCCTTCATCGCTGCAGTCCAGGATGTGTTCTCCAAGATCGATCAAGATAAGGCTGAGGACTTATTCAACATCGCAATATCCCAATCGGTGAATGATGCTGACACGCTTTGGGCTGCGGCGGGATACATTGCTAAAGGTGGCGATCAAAAGAAGGCCATCGAACTGGCTTCGGCTACCATGCAGATCCCCGGCGCCAAGAGTTTGATCAACAAAGAGATCCAGTTGATGAAAAAAGCCGCTGCGAATCTTAAAAAAATTAAATCGAAAGACAAGAGCGTGGCGCCATTTGTAAAAAAGTATTTTCCCGGGATCTAATTTTTCACCCAGGTCCTGTTTTGGATACTAGAACGTTTGTTCTATTTATGAGGAGATTATTGCATTTAGCAACATGATCGAAGCATCATAAATAAATCCTGAAAACTGCTTAAACATATTTCAGGAATTTGGCTATTTCGCTTTCGTTTTCATTGTGGTACACCCTATTTATAGTTCTTGTTGGTAGACATAAAAAGAGGAATGTAATTTTATATTATCTAGGATAAGAAATGGCACAATTCACAATCAAAGAGCATTTGGCAAGTATGCTAAAGACCAGCCCTGAGACGTGGCTGGTTGATCTAGCCAGTATGCTCCAGGAACTGGGGGATCTCGATAGCGCTCTAGCCGCTTCCCGTGCTTTTGATCTTTCCCGGAATAATTCAGCTGCTCAGGGATTAAAGGAACTGATCACCGGATATCACACAATCAGCCAAGAACTCAATGGCACCAGTCTTACTCTCAATCAGCAGCACACCATCCAAATTACACTTCATGCGCTGGGACGAAACATTTTGAAGTTGTCCAAGCAGCAGGCAAATAACGAAATCTATTCTCAATCCAATGAACAAGGAGATACGAAATCATGATTAATAGACGCCTTCTCATCATCGGTGTAGTCATCGCCATTGCTTTTGGTGCAGCGATCTTCTACATGGCCTTCGCTATGGGTCCCAAAGCACCTGTCCTTGTGATCGCCGCTAAGGAAGACATCCATGCTGGCATGAGGGTCGACCAGATCCCGGAAGAAAGTCTAGCCAAAATCCCGCTTTCTGGTGACAGCTTACTACTCAGCTCATACCTGACCGAAGCTTCTTGGCTGAGCATCCAGTCTGCGGGTGGTGTTATCGTCCGCAACGTCTACCAGTATGAGGCTATACCGCTCTCTTCTATTGCTTCTGAAGGGAACCCGCGGGTTTCTGATATCCCCGAACTGGGACTCACCGACCCCAACCTGGTCGTTGTATCGCTCAAAAACGCCGGCGTTCCTAACTCGATCAGGCCCGGAGACCGGGTAGACCTGGTCGTGGCTGTTGTGCAGCGCGATGAACGCTTTGAATTATCTTCTCCCCAGGCCACGCTTGAGGTGTTTGAAGAAGTCAATCCTGATTTCACTCCAACTCCTACGCCTGAGTTTACACCCACGCCGACTATAACCCCAACACCAACGATTGCACCAGATTACCCTCTCGCAAAAGTGATCGTCCAATATGCGGGTGTAGCCGCGGTACAACGCGATGAACGCGGATCTGGCGACGGAATTGAATTGGGTGAGATCACAGCCATCGATGTGGTCATCCCGCGTGCAGCAGTAGAGTTCGTGATGATGGCTGACGCAGCCGGCCAGCTGGGCCTTTCTTTACTGTCCCCCATGGTGGAAGGTGAAACGGACCAGTCTCCCACACTGGGTGCTCACTTTGAGGATCTTCTTGACCTCTTCAAATCTGATCGTTATCTATTAACGGAGTAACCTTACATGACAGATAACCTTACACCAGAGAACCAGGAGGTATTTGAGGGAATTATCGTCGCCCGGGCTACCACGATCGAACAGATCGCAGAGCCTTTTACCCGTGGGAAAGATACACCCCTGGTCGCAACTTTAACTATAAGTTCGTTTGACGAAGATCAGCTGGCCAATATCCTGCCGTCTACCGGCGCCTCTTTCCTAATGGTAGATTTTCACGCGGAAGGCATCACCATCGAAAAGCTCTTCCGAATCCGCGAAAAGGTCGATTACCCATTCGCCTTGATTGGTTTGGTTGAAGCCAATTCAAACAAAGAAAGTGTGATCAAAGACGCAGGCCTTGAGAAGGTCTACAACATCCCCTTCACACCAGCCATTGTTCACACAATGAAAAGAGAATTGCCCGCGGTTATCAAGAACACCCAGGCCAACTAGGGAAAGGGTGCCTGGAACGTCGCACCCGATATGATCCGAAAAGCTGCCCAACAAGCAGGAGGAGCTCCCTGGGAGCGCCACAAGATCGGGGTTTGGTCCCCGAAAGGCGGTGTTGGCAAGACCTTCCTGGCCACGGAATTGGGTGTAGCGCTGTCCGCGATCGGAGGGAGAAACTGCGTCCTGGTGGATGCCAATATGAATGGCGGCCACGTCAAGCTCCGCCTTGGTTTTGACACTGCAGGTACCAATCGCAATATTGTGGACGCTGCCAATATCTACAAATTAGAAGGAGGGAACGGTAGGCCGGAAGCAATCAAAAAAGCACTCACTGAAGAAATGTTTCTGAAGGTGGGCGGCCAGGGAAACCTTGACCTTCTGGCCGGCGTGGACAGCATGATCGAAGCCCAACATGATGCCCTGTCCACAGAATCCGGCTATACGTTCGCCCAGTCCATGATGGACCACCTCAGGCGCCATTATGAGTTTGTGATCGTCGATCTCGGGTCAAGTACTAATGTGGGCGTACACCGCGGCGTGTTGATCAAATTGGACACAGTCCTGATTGTAGCTGAGCCAGGACTCACCAGTATCAACGATTCCAGGACGGGCGCTAATCTTCTGGAAAAGATTGGGGTCCCTAGAAACGATATCAAATTAGTGATCAATAAATGGCTTCCGGATGTAGGCTTGAGCTTGAAAGAGGCCAGTATCAGTGCGAACCTTTCTGTGGCCGGACTGATCCCCTTCGATGCAACGGGTAATGTGACCCGGGCTGAAAACGAAGGAATCTCTTATGTAGCCAAACATGCATCTATGTCCAAGCTGCCGTCTCATACCCAGAAGACCCTGGACGGGATCATCGATGTCGCAGCCCGTTTCTATCCCCCGATCGGCTTCGCCTGGAACCAGCGCAAATCCGAACAGGGTAAGAAAAGAGGTCTGTTTGGTAAAAGACAATAGATTGCAATAAGAATTACATAAAGGTGGGTTTAGTGGTATCAAATAACAACACCAATGATGAACCCAGGATTAAATGGGAAACTATGACTTTTGATGGAGATCTCCCCACAGGAGCCGAAGGCGCGCGCGGCTTTGATGTTGCTCTGGGTGAAGTGAGGACCAAGTTAGGGGAAAAGTTTTCTTCAGCGGAACTTCAGCAGGGTGGGGGAAAAGTCCCCGATCAAGCCCGCAAGATCGCTACCGAGGTGCACGAAAGTTACCAGGGAAGGGCCATCAAAGACAATCTACCCCCTTTGACCTACAACAGAGATGAATTTGTTTCCCAAGCCATCTCATACACCTTCGGCCTGGGACCGATCGATCACCTTTTGGAAGATGAGACGATCGAAGACATCGCCATCAATGGACCCAATGAAGTCATGATCTACAGGAGCGAGTGGGAACGGACCGATATCACTTTCCCCAATAAATCGGTCCTACTGAACATACTCAATACCGCTCTAGCCAAGGCCGAAAGAACTGTCAACCGCATCAAGCCTATTGTAGATGCTGCCATCGAATACAACCGCTACAGTGTGGTGACCCAGCCCATTGCCAACCCTGATCCGACTGCCGTGATCCGCATCCCGCGCCACGCCGGCATCGAACTGATCGATCTTTACAAGCCCTGGCGAGTTAAAAAGAACACACCAAATACCCAGGCTGTAGCAAACGAGATAAAAAATTCCGCCATACCGGATTACCCGGACCTGGAATTGACTAACATCCTTTCAAAAGAACTGACCTATTACCTACATGGGGCTGTTCTGGCCGGCCTGTCAATTGCCGTGATCGGACCAACAGGCGTAGGCAAGACTGCCTTGATCACCGCACTGGGCCGCTGCCTTCCCATTGATTACCGGGTCCTGATCATTGAAGACACCCCGGAGATCAGGCTCTTCCCAGATTCAGATGTCCCCAACAATGTCCTCACGCTGCAAACCCGCCCACCATCCCTGGAAGATGTGCCAGAGATCTCACAGGCCGACCTGGTCAAACTGGCTCTGCGCCAGCGCCCTGATGCGCTGACCCTTTCCGAGGCCAGGGGAGGGGAGGTGTTTGACTTATTGAATGCGTTATATACCGGACACAAAAACGGATTGACTACCTTCCACGCCTACGGCCTGCAGGAAATGCAAAGCCGGCTGGCAATGATGATCAGCCAGAGCGAACGCGGACGTCACCTGCGTATGAGTCAAATAGCCCAGATCATCTCAACTGCGATTGACATCGTGGTTGTGCTTGAGAAAGAAGGGGATAATCGCCGGGTAAGGGCTGTCGGGGAAATGGATGGAAGCGTTATCTCTGACGGAGGAGATCCGGAACCAAAGATCGATCTAATCTTTGAGTATTCGGGGGGGCGCTCCCCAAAACTGAAAGGACCACTAATGGACTCCCGCCATGCCCGACGTTTTGACAACGCAGGGATTCCTGAATGGATTCACAAAGCTGGACAAGGATAAATTAATGACACCACAACATCTAACTTATTTACTTCTGGCGTCAGGCGCAGCGATAGGGATATTCATCATCTTCGTTGCTATTGCCAATGTTGGCTCCCACCGCACAGGGATCCAGCGTCTGAGAAATCTGGCAAAAGCTGATCAAGAATCCGGAGCTGTCACCCCTCGCCCAGATATGAACATAAGATCATTTGCAGATACCTGGCAGGCAGGAGGGCTTGACCTAGCGCTGAAACAAGCGGACCTGCAGGTCACGAAATCCGGATTTATCAGGGTGGGTCTTTTAGGCGCTGCCGGTGGCTTTGCGCTCACCTACCTGGTGCTGGGAGGGATCCTGACCTCAGTATTTGCCAGCCTGGTGGTATTTATTCTCTATTTGCGCTGGCTGTTTGCCAGGCGGGACCAGGTTTCAATAGAATATGAAGAGGCCCTGGCTGATGCTGCCGCGTCTATGGCCGTTGGCGCTCAAATGGGCGGAGGCACCGCGCATGGCGCGATATCCAATGCGGCCCAGTACGCTCCACCCATGGTGGCGCTTGACTTGGAACAAGTATCCAGAAGTCTGGTACAAGGCGAAGATCTGCAGAAAGCCTTCTTTCCCATCCAGGAACGCAGGCAGTCGCCTATGCTCAATATCCTCGTCAGCACGCTTGTGGGGTGGGAAAGGCACGGCGCGAACCGGCCGCTGGGACAGATCCTGGAACCCTTAACAGAGACCATCAGGGAGAATGCTGCCACTAGAAAAAAAGTCACCGCAGACCTGTCCGGTATCCGGGTCCAAATGCAGGTCCTGGCTGTAGCCCCCTTTATTCTGGCCGCCTTGATGCGCTTTACGTCCGTTGATTATGCCAACTTCTATTCAAGCTTGACAGGTGAGGTCACAATGATGGGATCTTTCCTACTTTCGGCTGCAGGTGTGTTGATCGGAGAACGAATGCTAAACGAGGTCAACCAGGTCATGACCCTGGGAGGAGATAAATAATATGCTGCTAAACACAACTATCCTGGCCATTCTGTCCGGTCTTTTTGGACTGGGTATCTTAATTATCTTTGCAGCTTTTGCAATCCCGCGCGTGATGAGCAACCGCTTCATTGAAGATCCAGATGGATCCAAGCGAATCGGATCGGTTGCCGAAGCCCAAGTGCTATCGGCTATGGTGTCCGACCTGGGGCGTTCAATCGGAAGGGAAAAAGGTGACCTGGACGAATTACTCAGAAAATCCGGATATATCTATCAGTCTTCCCAGGAATATTATGCCCGCAGGATCTACACATCCCTGATCACCGCGGCCTTGGGTGGAGTTCTCGGCTACTTTTTGGACCTGGGCTTCTTGATAAATGCCAGCCTGGCCACAGGCGGGCTGCTTTATGGTTTCTCCATGCCGTCCCGGGCTGTACAGAATGCGATCAAGAAAAGGCGCGAGCGCATCCAGGATGAAATGGGGTTCGGTCTGGAACAAATAGTGAACCTGCTCAATACAGGTACCAGTCTTTCAGACAGCCTATCGCAGATGCGGGATTTTGGCCTGTTCGGGAAGATCTGCGACACCGTGTCATCTGGGTTACAGACTAACAAAGAGATCGACAATATTGTTCTTGATGTGATTCAATCTGTACCGGCTCCAGTGCAGCTGAAAGAGTTTCTCGGCTTGATCAAACAGAGCCAGATCGGCGGCGAAGTGCAGGTACACGCCATGCAAACTATGGCCAGAATGCTGCGCCAGAGGCTTTCTAACCGGATCCTCGAGATCGGCGGTAGGGCAAAGGTAAAGGCGGTGTTGGTCAATACTATGATCATCGTATTGGCCTCGCTGATCATCATCGGAGTACCAGCTGTGAGCATGTTCATGGGCATCGGGTTCTTCTAGGAGGAAGAAGTAGAGATATGTATCACTCGAGTAGAGGATGGCCGAAAGTTGATCAAGGGGAACAGTTAGGGCTGCTCCAAGATCAGGTCTTGGTGCTTAATATACTCTTCAACGAGAAACGGCTTTACTTATTGCGCTGGCATGATATCGACGAGCTGTTTTTCGGTTTAGGTTTGGTTCAAAAGAAAATCTCACCGTATAAAGTCTCTGCCTGTTTCAACGGCGTGAAAGCCGAGTTTGAGATTCCCCGCCTGGGAGAACCGGTTCCCAGAGAATTGGCTCTGTCTGTGAGAAAGTTTTTAGTGGAGGCCAGCAAAGATCTGTTTATTTAGTTTGGCTAAAGTAAAAGGCGCTCAAGGTGCTTGGGACATGAAAAACGGAAAAAAATGGCTTGATCCTGAATTGTTGATTCTAAGAATCATTCTGCTCCTGGTGGTGAGCGGAGGAGCGCTTTTCGCTATACGCTCCACAGGCGCCGCCTCTGAGCCCCAGATAGGCCCCTACACAGAGATTCGGCTGCCTCTTGAGGATCTGCCGGCACTACCTGAAGACCGGGTCTACAACCCGGTAATTGCGTTAACCTCAGGGGAGCAAATCTATCCTCCAAGGTATTATCCGGATGGACCATTTCCTGTTGATTATTCACTCGATGATCTGGCAGCAGGGGTTGCTCATTCAAAAGAATATGATCTAGATTACGATCTAAGTCAGTCTGATCCGTTTCTGCAGGTGCTCTACGTGTTTAATGATCCTCGGGAAGTGCCGCTGGCCAGATATGCATATAACAGCGCTGACGGAGTAGTCCTTCCCGCTGCAGATATGAAGCTGTTGGCCGGTCACAGCCTGAAAACTATAAACGTTTATGTCAAAACCCAGAACTTCAGCAGCCAGCCTATGCCTGATCCGCTCTTTACCTCAGAACTGGCGGACCCGAATTGGCCGGCACTATACGTCAGTCCGTTGAACGTGGAACTTGAAGGGATCTCACGATATCCCTGCGCTGCAGTTGAATATGCGGACGGAACAGTGCCATATCAACTTCCAGCTGGCATTGACGGGGGTGGGGGGGTAGGGGAAGGCGGGCTTTATGACCCTGTTGCCTACGCACCTCCAAGGCCCTGGTACTACAGCCAGGAGAGCGCTCTTCAACCTGGTGAAGCCCGGGAAGGGTGGGTCAGCTGCCTGGCTCCGGACGTGACGATCGAGCAGCTGCAGGTCAAGGCCAAGCACAGATACATGGGGGAACCGGAGGTCGTTACTTTTGATCTCTACAAGCCGGGTGTTTTCTTTCCCGATCATGAAATCCTTGCTTCGATTGGTTTGACCTTGGCAGACTTGCCCGGGGACATCAATCTGTGCGACGAGCAGGACTACTGTGCAAGAAATTGCTCAGAAGCAGCTGATCTCGGAGTGGAGCAAGGAGTATGTGTTTTGCGGTCAGAGAATAATGGAGATATTACTTCCTATTATGGTTTTCGTATAAATGAATACACAGAGCAAGCACAGCGCTCCTTCTTGGCCTGGGCATACACTTCCGCTAATTCTTTCCCTGTAAGTGTCGTCAAATTAGAGGATGTGCCATTGACTTTTTATACTGACTATTTCCAACTAAGCCGTGGTGCCCCATTCAAAACTTATGGCACGGTCACCTTCTATGATCCCAGGATCGAATATTCGATTGTAACTGAAGCTGATGCTGGTCATGATGAGTCTGGGCAGAACTTCAAGCACGCGGGCGAACCTTGGGTTTCCATTCTTGCTCAGGTGAAAATCGAACCATATGGAGTCACTGCAGAAGATTTGCAAGGATACCGTATAGTAGATATCGGCGCCTCTGTGAACTCATTTTTTGAAAGAGACGGTGCGCTACATTCCACGGGTGCCAGTACTTATCGGCTGAATATTGAACATGGGATAGATCTTGATTCCGGATCAATCAATGGGGTACTCTATGGCAGTCTGGGGGCTGGAAACGAGATAACAACAAAAGAAGATGCAATCTCTCCGCTCTTACCCAACTTGGCCCTCATCAATATATACTCCAGCTACGAAGTCGCGCCATTCTCTGATTTACGCCCAGGGATATACCCTGTTAACGTCGTTACGATGTACCAGCCAGATTCCGCATTCGTATCAAAGACAGAAATGTGTGAGGTGGTGGAGTGCATCGACTACATTGATGAATGGGACACATACCACCATGATGCCCAGGACGACCATGTTCCCAAGCCCTCAAGATCTGTTCCTGTAATGTGCGCCGGCGAATGGGCCAACAACGTGATAATTGATGGGATAAACAATATCTCCCAGTTAGAATATATTGGAAAACCTTGGGGGCTTGTCAGTGATTATTCGAGGTATTTCGAACAATTCTCTTTCTTCTTCTACGATCTGCGTATTATAGGCGGGGCCACACCATGGTGGAACATCATTAACCGAGGTCGCTTTGAAGACCTTTTTGGAGATAAGGTAGATATTAATACCGGGAATACAACTACTTACCTGAAAGTAAGTATTGGTGGTTATTTTTCTCTTGTTGACAAAGGAGACTTATCCAAGGGATATTTTGTGCCGTCGGGTTTTGATTATGACTATCGAGGTTGGATGGGGGAGATCATTAATCAGAAGGTGTTAGCGTATAGTCTTGTTGATAAATCGCATACCGCTAACGATGTGGGGTTCTTATTCATACAGGAGGGTCCAATTTGGACAACGAGCTGCCAGCGCGATCTCTTGCCTGTTCCTTCTGATCAGGAATTATATGCCCCGCAAGAAGTGTCCTTGAACATAAATGCTGAAGAAGAACCCCATGACATTTCTTCCCTTCTTCCCGGGATGCGCTATCCAACATCGCTTCCTTTTGTGGACGGGAAGGTTTTTTCCATGGGGGAGTATGGCGACACATATCCAGAAAACAGTCTCAGGTTTACTGTCTTGGGTGTTGAGACTCTTCCTGGCAAACCTGACATTCCCATTGTCTATGTTCCGGGTGATGGTAAGTTTTATCCCGCTGATAGAGAAGTTTCACGAAATAACGAGGTGTTTTTCCATAACAACAACGCGTTTGTTATTCCCCCTGACACTACCTTTGTCCGGATCAAAATCGGGGTTGATCGTGTAGGTAGTGGAGTAGGCGATGACGTACGGTGCTGGATAGACTACAAAAATATCCAGCTTATCTCCCCTGGATATCTGCCGATCACTGGTTCGCCGGAAATAACATTCCACTACGAGGGGAATAACACCATTTGTCAGGGAGAAGACATGTCGGTCTGGATCTCCTACATGTTCCCGTCCCTTGATTTTGATCTTGAGAACATGATGATCTCCATTCACTCCGTCTTCGATGAGCAGCGCCCCTGGAATTTTTGGCGTCTGGTAAAAGAGTAGGTTTTGTTACATTTTCTGAAAAAGTGGGTTTGCATCAATATAATAAGCGCGATTTAACGCAATTTAACGCAGTCGCAAAGGGTGGGAGGTGAAAATGGGCTGAATATTAACGCATTTTATACGTGGTTTAACGCATTTTATCGTTGATTAGACAGCTGTGTAATGCTACATTGGTAATAGAAGTCTAATTGAGGATCTAACTCAAGGAGAGAAAAATGTTCAAGAATATATTTGAAGGAACAATTGTAGATGGCAACTCCGGACAGGATGGATTGGAATATGTGGCTTTGGCAGCCATCATTCTGGTAGTCCTTGTTATCGTAGGCCGGTTGATCGCCCAGAAACTGCAAGAAGGCGGAGAAGCCGCAACCGGCTGGTAATTCTAACCCAATCAAGCCCACAGTGAGGGGATAACGATGAAACACAGAAGAAGTGAGAAAGGCCAAACTTCGATGGAATTTATTGTGGTGGCGCCGTTGGTGTTTGGAGCGATCTTCCTAATATTGGGATCAGCCCTGGGTTGGTTCACTCACGCCATGGGCGCAGCGCTTTCTCTGGAAGGAGCTGCTCTGGAAGCGGTTGAGCCGGGATCCGGTTTCACGTTGGTGGAAAACAGCATGGTTCCTGGAGATCTACAGGCCGGTTTCGGCGGCTCCATTGAAGAAAAAGGGAGAGCAGGTAAATTATTCACTATCACTGGAACATATCAGCTTCCGATCAGTCCATTAGGGTTCGATATGGACGCTGAAATAAGCTCAGGGGCAATTGCTCCAGTATGGGAATTTGTTCCCTGAGGAGTTATCAATGAATTCAACGAAATCACGGCGTTTAGAAAAAGGGCAAGCTGGACTGGAGTTTGTGATCATCATGCCGGTGCTGTTGGGGGCCCTCTTCCTGGTAACGGTTGTTGGTAACCAGCTTTATCAGAAGCTTTCTTCTCAGGCTTTTGTCTACTCTCATTGTATGTGGGGTATTGATGACTGGGGCGTGGCAGGTGGTGATACCGCTTTTGACGCATCTGTTGATATCACGAAAAATACCTGGAGCACAGAAGGCGTTTGGCAAGATTTTCCAATCTTTCCTAAAAAACGGGTTGATTTGGGAGAAATGGCCTTTTTTGTAAAAAAGAAATGCACCGCATCTGTTACTCATGACGAGTGGAACAAAGTAGGCTTTGGTCATATCTTTTCTTACAACCCCGACGTATTGGTCGAATCCTCGTTGACAGTTATTAGGCCGAACTATGCCAACGAAACCAGTAATTATCCGAATTTTAGACCTCTCAAATTGTGGGGTGATCAATGAACTTAAACAAACACTCTGGCGAACGCGGCCAGGTAGCTTTGGTCTTTATAGCCAGCATGGTGATCGTGATTGCCGCCCTGGCCCTATTGATCGACGGAGGACGCTGGCTAACAATGCGAAGCCGGGCCAGAATGCTGGCTGATGCTTCAGCTTACTCCGGTGCTTCAGTTGTTGACATCCAGCGGGCAGGGGAAGGGGATATAGTACTGAGCAACAGTTCCGTTAATTCCGTATCAGCAAAGGCTGTTGCCATTGAGGCGTTCACCGTTAACAAGGCCAGTACCCCCGAGTACATGGATTTTGACGATCCTGAAATTCTCGTAAATGGTAATGAGATCAGAGTCACGGTCACCGGCAGATCAAGGGCGCTCTTTGGCAGCCAGTGGGGACTGAATTATTCAGCAACAGTTACATCCTCTGCCAGGGCCGGCTGGGGGATATCGACGGAGAATTGAGAGGTAA
>CAYORF010000062.1:0-15983 GCA_964406305.1 uncultured Anaerolineales bacterium
TTTATTATACGAGAGGTGTTTTTATTTCGTGTCCTGTTTATGGGGTTCAGTCCAATTCCTTGCGAGGTTTTTTTTATTGCATTGCAGTAATATTCTTCGGATATTATTTAGCTGAGTGCTTCAATCCTTCTCAGAATAATGCCAGGGTTGTTGTATTCTAAACAGATCCTGGATGCCTTTAGCAGAAAGATCCAACAGCTCGGACAACGTATCCCTGGAAAAAGTAGCGCCTTCCCCTGTTCCTTGGATCTCGATATATTCTCCGTCTAGATTCATTACAATATTAAGATCTGCTTCAGCCCGGGAATCCTCACTGTAGTCCAGATCCAATACCGGTTGACCATCGATCAAACCAACACTTATTGCAGCCACCGGAGAAATAAACACTTCCGCTGGAATTTCATCCTGGTCAACGAGTTTTTGAATGGCTATTGATAGTGCAGCATATCCGCCGGTTATTGCAGCAGTCCGGGTCCCTCCATCCGCCTGGAGAACATCACAATCGACGATCATCGTCCTGTTCCCAATCAAATCCAGGTTAAATGCAGCCCTTAATGATCGTCCAATTATTCGTTTAATTTCCTGAGTACGGCCACTTAGACCCCGGGTTTCCCTTTTCACCCTGGTTGATGTTGAACGCGGCAAAAGAGCATACTCAGCAGTTATCCATCCTCGCGTGGATCCTTCCTGATCCATCCAGGCAGGGACCTTATTTTCAACACTTACGTTGCACAATACCCGGGTCTTTCCGATCGAAATCAATACCGATCCTTCTGGGAATTCAACGTAATCCGGCACGATACTTACAGGACGGAGCTGATCTTTCGCGCGTCCATCTATTCTTGACATTGATTACCTCAATATATGGAGAATCCTGTTATTGATTAATGTTCCAGAATCTGGCTCAGGAACAATTTTGTCCGGTCATTCTGGGGATTGTTGAACAATCCATCAGGCGTAGTATGTTCCACAATCTTTCCGAAATCCATGAAAACGACCTCATCCGCCGCGGACCGCACAAATCCCATTTCGTGGGACACACAAACCATGGTCATACCTTCCTGGGCAAGATCAAGCATCACATCCAACACTTCCTTGATCATTTCAGGGTCCAGGGCACTGGTTGGTTCATCAAATAACATGATCTTGGGATCCATGGCCAGGGCCCGGGCTATAGCCACTCGCTGTTGTTGTCCACCAGATAAATTGGACGGAAATGCATCTGCTTTTTCCGGGATACCAACTCTATCCAGTTTTTCCATGGCAATTTGTTTGGCTTCGTCCTTTGATCTACCGCGAATCACTTTTTGAGCCAGGGTCACATTTTCCAGCACGGACAGATGGGGAAAAAGATTAAATAGCTGGAAAACCATACCAATCTCAGCCCGAATCTCGTTGATCTTTTTGGCCTCTTTGGTGACCTGTTCGCCATCGATCCATATCTCACCACTGGTGGGTTCTTCAAGATGATTAATGCAGCGCAGTAAGGTGGATTTTCCGGATCCGCTGGGACCTATCACAACTACTACCTTGCCCCGACCAATGTTCAGGGAAACACCATCAACAGCTTTTATCTTATCAAAGTATTTATACAGATCAATAACTTTGATAATGGGATCTTGATCAGTCATGGGTTTTTAACCGCCTTTCTATGAACTGGACCACGATTGACAATACCACCGTCACAGTCAGGTACATCACTGCCAGAATAATATAAACTTCCCGAAATTTGAACGTGGTTCCCGCATACAATCTGCCAACCTGTGTGATATCCCTGACTCCGAGTACCGAGACCAGGGAGGAATCTTTTACCATGGCCACAAAATCATTTCCCAGTGCGGGCAGTACATTCCTGATAGCCTGGGGCAGAATCACGTAACGCATGGCCTGGCCATAACTCATACCCAATGACCTGGCAGCTTCCATCTGGCCTTTGACAATAGACTGAATACCTGCCCGAAATATTTCAGCCAGGTATGCTCCATATGTCACAGCCAGGGCAATGATAGCCCTAGTCTTCATAGGTACATCCTGATTAGTAAAGGCAGTGAATGCCTTACCCAGGAATTCCATTCCCTGTTCAGATAACCAATAACCGAATGCATTTAATTGGTCAACAAGAAGTGGTACACCTACTAGAGCAATAAAAAATATCAGTACAAGGATAGGAATACCACGGATGAGCTCAACATATAACCGTGCCAGATTATTTATGATTACGTTTTTAGAAATTCTACCTAAGCCAGCAATCAATCCAAAGAAAATTGCTAGAGAATATGCGATTACGGTAGTACTAATTGTGATGGAAAGCCCTTTCTTAATAAATAAAAAGGTGCTGTTGAAATCTTCGTTGGTCGATATAATGATGATCGCATAAATAGCGATCAGAATAATAGCAAAGAACCACCAGGGAAGATCTCGTAATCCCTTTTTGGCTGACAAATCATTTATTTCAATAATTGGTTTTATCGCTTGGGGTTGTTCTGCCACTAGATACTCCTTGAAGGTACTAGAAAAGGTGTGTGGAAAATATCCCCAACACACCTTTCTTATTACAATCATCTATTATATACGAAAATTTAATGTCTGGACAATGTATTTTATTGTGCTTCCTCATTCTCTTCAGGGAAAATATTGGCAAAATCCTCAGGAAAACTTGGTTCTCAAATACTCGACAACTTTATTATCGATCATAGATTCATCACCATTCCAGCGTTCTTCAAGGTTTTCTTCTCCAACCAGAGCTTTTAATGCCGTGACAGTACCTTCATTGACCAAACCTGTGATCTCATCCGTGAAGTGGCCTGTTTTTTTCATAATACCCTGCAGTTCCCGGACAATGCTGGGGAGGGAGATCAGATCTTCTGGATCGACTTCTCCAAAATATAGGTGGTGGTTCTCGGTCAGTTGTTTTAACTTCAGGATCGGATAGGGATGATCATCTACTCGTAAATCAAGATAGCGGTCATTATCACCTCCGTACCCTCCCCCTTCCCTGACCACTAGTAAACCAGCTGCCTGGCGACCTCTTTTGTCTCCGCCGGCTTCCTGTCCTGCTTCAAGAGCAGAGACCAGCCAATCCGCCAGTTCACCATCTCCTCGACGAACTTCTTCAAATTTCTCAGCCATGGCCTCGACTGTGCCTGGCACCAGGATATTTCCCTGGCAGGCATACCCTTCTCCCACTATGTGCCCGGCCCACTCATTGCATTTTTTCCCAGTGAAAGATGCGGCTTTTCCAGTTTTATCAACTACACCTACCTGCCGCTGATCCATATTTTCGTCGTTCTCAATTAACTGCTGAATAGTGTCTTCTGCTGAAAGACCTTCCTGCATCAAATCCAAGCCCCGAAAACCATAAGTTACATTTGCATAGGATTGAGTGGCAACAGCACCGGCGTTTGCCCTGGCCCAGGATACAACTGCCGCAGCCGCCAGGAATTTAGACTGGACTGCAACTCCCCATTCACGTTTTCGAGGGTCGTAGGCAACAATGGAAAAAGTATGAATAAGTTTATCCACAGCAGATGTTCTCCCCATAAGAATTGGATTAATTCAGAACTTTAAAATAGGCTTTACAGGTGGAACCTTCTTTTTCAATCCCACTTGTAATCAGCTCCAGCATCTCTTTTTGAGCGATCATATTGATTAAAGCTTCCAATAGGCTTGGGATCGGGCATAAAGTTCCTTTCACCGCTGCCCCACCTACACCTTTTGGACATATGCGGCACGTTTGGCCCGCAATTAACAATACAACCTGGTCTTCACCTGCCTCTTGCAGGTCATATTCACCAACCATACTGAGGATTTTGTTTATATACAGGATCAAGTTCTTAATGACTTCCGCCTTCGATTCACCAGGGACAGCATCCATATCAGGAAGAATTTCCTTCGCATCAAGATAGGCATATAGGTATTCAGCCGCCCGCTTGGCAACAATATTGATCGATCCCTGGTTTAGCATTCCCAATTCACCTAACCCGGCAAAGAATGAGGCAAAAAACAAATGATAAGGATTCAGATCCCTTTCTAGCACAACTTGTTTCATATCTGCCATTCTGGTCTCCATGAAGCTACATACAAACAAAATCTAAAGGATTTCGCTCAGTTTTTCTATGCAGTTTTTACACTCATAAAATAACATGCCTAGGCGAACTTCTTTCTCAACCAGAGCTACTAAAATTGCAAATTCACCAATGCTCCGAATAAGGATATATCCATTTGTTCCTTCTACTAGAACCCGTGTCATCTTCCCCCGATCCAATTCTTCTCCACTCCGTGAACTGATAGAAAGGATTGCAGCTCCCATTGCACCAATACGGTCTTCTTCAACATCTTTTGGGAGTCGGGAAGCGATCACTAGCCCATCAGTGCTGACAACAGCGGTTGCCTGGACATGGGGAACATTCCGTTCAAATTTACTTAAGATCTCATCCAATTGGGCAGAAGTTGTTAAAACCATATGAGTACTCCAGATATGAATATAAAAAGATAACATCGAAGAGGATTCCCTCTTCGAAACCAATTATAAACCCTACTCAGCTTGTTTATCTTCAAATAATTGAGAAATCTTATGTTTTTGTCTTGTTATTTTAAAAGAATTGAGATTGAAGTGTCGGTTCAATCTCAGATAAAGCAATTTGTTCTGTCCTGGAAAATCAGGATTTGTGTCTATTCAGGAATCGATGACCTCATCAACTTCATCCAGTTTTAAGCTTAGTACCTGGCTGGAAGAATCAGAGGACATTATGATGCCGTAAATGATATCCGCGACCTGAACAGTATTCCTGTTATGGGTAATAACGATAAATTGTGTCTCTGAACTCAATTCCCTGATGAGTTTCCTGAATCTGGCCACATTGGACTCATCCAACATGGCATCCACCTCATCCAAGACGCAGAAGGGCGTGGGTGAAATTCTCAGCAATGAGAAGATCAGCGCCGCTGCGATCAAACTTCTTTCACCACCTGATAGAAGGGACAACCCTTGTGTTCTTCGCCCTGGTAAACGAACATTGATATCCACACCGGATCCAGTTAAATCGTCCGGGTCTGACAAGACCAACTGACCTTTTCCACCACCAAATAATTGAGTGAAGATATCCTTAAATTCAATAGCTACAGCATCAAAGGTCTTTCTAAACTCGCGTTCCATCAATACATCCAGTTCAGCAATCACTTCTTTTAAGTCTGCCTCTGCCTTTCTCAGGTCCGATAGCTGTTCGGTCAGAAAATCATGGCGCTCATTAACTTCTCGGAATTCATGCTGGGCTTCCGGATTAATGGCACCCAGTCGTCTTAACTGAGCCCTTTGTTCACGAATGGTTCCGCCCAGATCTTTGGGAATTTCCTTTACTACCGGGAGTTTTTGTACATAACCTTCCAGGGGTAGCGGGGTTGGCCCTGAGATATCTTTGTTATATTCCAGTTCCACCAGACCAATATCCTCTTTGATGCGTTCCTGGATTGATTCCAGCTTTTCCCTGTTTCTGGTGAAATTAATATCTGACTGGGCATAAGTGCGCTCAGATTGATTTAATATTCGCCTAGCCTCGGCTTCATTATTTTGCAGTTCACGCTGCTCTTCTTCATCCTTGCCTAACTCAAGATCTGTTTCATCAATGAGCTTTCTCAACTCATCAATTTCCTGCTGGATTGTTTTCTCTCCGTCCTTCAGGAAGTGCGATTCTTCCGTTAGGTTTTTGATTTGCTCCTGATAATCTTGACTCAATGTTGAATTCGTCTTGAGTCGATTATCAGCATCAGTCCAGGCCTTATCTCTTTCATCCACTCGTTGGTTTACATCCTGCAGCGCTCTTTCAGCAACCGCTACCTGTGTTTCCCAATGAGCAAGTTGTTCTCGTTCTTCATCCAGGGCAAACCCGCGCAGAACATTGGTGGATTGCGATGCTCGTTCTTGAGAAAGTGTAATATCTGTTTGGATTTTTTCCAGATCACCCTTCAATTGAAGGGTGTCTTTCTCCGCTTCCGAGATATCACTCAAAAGGAGCTGGTGTTGAGCTGATTCCCACCCAACCTGTCGTTCAGCCTCATTCCTGCTCAAGGAACTCTGACGGAATTTTTCATCTATCTTGTCGACAACTTGCTTGGCTCCCGCTAGTTTTGCCTTAAGGCTGCTTTCCTTCTCAGAAAACTCGGATAGCTTTTTATCCACTTGGTTAAGGCTATCTTCCAATTTCGAAATTTTTTGGGCTGCAGATTTGATCTTTTCCTGCCAGCTTTTTCTTTGTCGTGATCGGCTAAGAACTCCCGCCTGACCTTCATTACCAACAACAATTTCCCCGGTTGTATAGAAAACCTCGCCCTTCAACGTCACGGCTTTTGTACCAGGCGGTTGATCACGAAGAACACGATTAAGATCCTTCTTATCTTTCAGAATAAACACACGGCCCAGCAGCAGCTCGATTGCAGGACGATATTTGGGAGGGGCTTTAACCAGATCCGCCGCAATCCCTAATAATCCAGGAATATTGCCATTCAATTTGGGGCGATCAAGAGTCACTAACCGATTTAGAGGCAGCAATACACCTTTAGTCGTTTCTTTCAGCAGGATCTCTAGAGCTTTATCTGATCCTTTATCTCCTTCAAGGATAACCGCATCCAGATAGTCCCCTAGAGCAGCTGCGATGGGTTTTTCATATTCTTCTGGAACCTCCAGGAAATTACTTATGGTTCCCAACGCTCCGGGAAGATTCCCGTCACGGGATTCAGTTAACAACAATTTTGCACCTTCCGCATATCCTGCAAGTTTCTGTTCGGATTGCTGAAGGACTAGCAGCTCAGCTGTAAACTGGCTGTATTCAGTTTTTTTCTGAGAAAGCTGGGCAAACAGATCCTGGCGAATCTTATCCCCTTCCTCTTTTTCTACCAGGATTTGATCCAGTTCTGTTTCGATCTTAGTTTTCGCTGCACTTTCCTGATCGAATTCGCTCTTGACCTTTAAGTACTCTTTGTGGATAGTCTCAAAACTATTCTTGGCTTCCTGGACCTTCTTTTCCGCAGATTGAACACGTTCTTTTCTCTTATCGATCTGATCTGTTCGGTCAGCCAGTTGGGAACGAAACCTGATCTGCTGATTTGTGAACTCATTCAGATCTTTCTGGGCATCCGTCGCTTCCTTTTCAATAGCGCCCATTTGGGACCGTTTTTCATCCAGAGTCTGTCTGGCCTGGTCTGCTTTTCTCTGGAATTCGGCCAGGTTTTCCTCATCTGAAGTCAAATCGCTCCGGGAATGATCAAGTCGTTCTCTGGTAAGGACTGTTTGTTCTTCCAGTCGAACCCGTTCTGTTTCCAGGTCCTGGATCCTTTTTTCCAGCGAACGGATCCGCTCCTCCACAACTGCCCGGTCCCGGCTAATATTCTCTTTTTGATTGTGATGCTCAGATAGTTCTCTGTGCCAAGTATTCAAACGCGAACGCTGGCTTTGCACACGAGCCTGATTTTCTGATAGGTCTCGGTCAAAATCCGCCTGATTCTTACGTGCTTGATCTAGCTCTAACCGATATTTTCCTTCCTGGCTTTTCGCTTGATTCAAATCAGTTTGAACCCTGGCCCAATGATAGCCATACCATTCCTGCAGTAATACCCGCAGGTCAGCTTTTACTTGATCATACTGCTCTGCACGAACTGCTTGACGCTGCAAACTTCTTAATCGTGGTTTTAACTCTGAGAGAATATCCTCGACACGATCCAGATTGCGGTGGGTCTTCTCCAATCGTCTTTCCGCATCAGCTTTTCTTGATCGATATAATCCGATGCCAGCGGCCTCTTCAAAAAGCATCCGCCTTTCTTCAGCTTTAAGGGAAAGTGCTGCATCGACTAGCCCCTGGCCAATAATGGTGTAGGTCCTATCTGCTAAGCCAGATTTACCCAGGAGTTCGTACACATCTCGCAAGAGCACTTGTTGACCATTCAAGAGATATTCGTTCTTGCCGTCCCGGAATGCACGTCGTGTAATAGATACTTCAGAAAAGTCGATCGGAAGCCAACCATCGCTGTTATCAAATGTGATCGTAGCAGCTGCCATACCTGCTCTGGGCCGCTGTTCAGAACCAGAGAAGATCATGTCCATCGTTTTCTTCCCGCGCAGCAATTTATAGGATTGTTCTCCTAGTACCCAGCGTACCGCATCAGCAATATTGGATTTCCCAGATCCATTCGGTCCAACGATAACTGTGATTTCATCCGCGAACTCAAATTTAGTTTTGGTCGCGAAAGTTTTAAACCCATTCAATTCGATCGATTTTAATCTCATGAAATCTTAGTTACCTTTTTTCTTATGATTGTTCAATTGCGACAGTTTGTCCAATGCTTCCTGGGCCGCCAACTTTGATGCTTCGCGTTTGCTGTTACCGATTCCAATACCAGACACTAATCCATTAATACTGACATTTACCTCAAACACCTTCTCATGGTCTGGACCAGATTCCCTGATGGTCTGATACTCAGGAGGTTCCTTCCCCCTGGCCTGCGTCCATTCCTGCAGCAAGCTTTTAGGATCACGGGGGTGACCGTCTACTAAAATTTCTTCTATTGCCTCCTGGATATAGGGCTCAAAGAAATCTTCTACAGCCTTGACTCCCCGATCAAGATATATACCACCGACCAGCGCTTCAAACCCTGCACAAAGCAAAGCCCGCCGGGATCTGCCTCCAGAGACTATCTCACCCTGACCCAGCCTCATTGCTCTACCCAGATTAATCTTACGGGCAAAATCAGCCAATTGCTCAGTCCTGACCAGAGCAGTCCGCACCAAGGTCAAATCCCCTTCTGTCATTTCCGGATATCGGTTATATAGCCAGGCGCCTACAATAAAATCCAATACGGCATCGCCCAAGAACTCCAGGCGTTCGTTATCTTCCAGTGCGTCTGGATTTTCGTTGATATAGGAACGATGGGTCAAAACATGCGTTAACAACGCCATGTTCTTAAAACCCAGTCCAGCTCTTTGATTAAATTCAAGGGGGGTTTCGATAATTTCCTGACCCTTCACCTGACCCATATTTTGCTCCTCAGAACTCAGGGTCAGCCAAACTCCTCAAAGTAGTATCAAGAATTTCGCTGTCCATCAATTCTATTTTTTCTTGTGGTAAGGATTTATTATACCCAATGGTACAGGATAGGCAACGGTTCATCCATTTTTCAATCCATGTCCAGTTATGATGCAAACGATTGGTTCTGGTATCGATTCCTGAACTTGCTCTAAAGCACTCCATACCAAGGCTGAAGTCATTTCTACATAGAGACCTAGTTTAGCTAGCTGCGCATGACCTTTTAGAATATCAGATTCCTCCACCTTTAAGATTGATCCTCCGCAGCTGCGGATAGCTGCGAGGACCTGTTTGCCATGAAAGGGATCAGATATACCCACACCAGCAGCCAGCGTTTTACCTTCAGGTCCAGGACCAATTTCCAGACTATCTTTACGATAAGCTTCATATAGGGGAGCACAAACCGCTGCCTGGACACCAATCAGGTTAGGAAGCCGAGAGATCGATCCCGCCTCAAATAAAGCTTGGTATCCAAGTGATATTCCAAGGAGTAAACTGCCATGGCCTACCGGCATGATGACTGATCCTGGGGCACCGCCGATTTCTTCAAATAGTTCATAGGCGATGCTAGCTATACCTGCAGTTCCGTGTGGTAAATAGGCATGGGATGCGTAAACCGCTCCCGATTCAACCTCTTTCAGGACTGCTTCTGCCGCTTTAGACCTCGGACCGGATATCGGAACGACCTCTGAACCGTAACTTTCGATCTGCTGTCTTTTAGGACCAGAAGCAGAATCTGGAATAAATACTCTTCCTCGAATACCAGCCCGTGATGCATAAGCTGCAAACGAAGATCCAGCATTACCTGATGAATCTTCAACTGCCTCCTGGATACCGGCTGCCTTTAACCAACTCATCAATACCGCAGTCCCACGATCTTTGAATGAGCCTGTTGGATTTTGGCTCTCCATTTTAAAACCGATCTTCTTCTCACCAACATTACTCCAAACAAGAGGAGTATTCCCCTCTCCCAAACTAATCACAGGAGCTCCGTCAGGGAGGGAAAATCTATTTCTATAACGCCAAATGCCAGGAAGATCCGGTTCTATATTTTCAGATACTAATTCAAGTCCTGGAGAGAAACCAAATAGACCTCCGCATTCTGGGCAGCGGTGGGGAAATTGTTCAATAGGAAAAAGCTTATTACAAGCACGGCACTGGATCATGATAGTTCCTGTTCAATCGTAAAATTGCCTATACGCAATTTTCTGATGGATTAACCTCCGCTAACATGAGGAAAAAATGCGATCTCGGCCTGATCGGGGATGATTGTCTCATCTCCCGAGAAAACCTGGTTGACAGAACTGAGCATATTACGTACCGTGGGGGCTGCAGCGGGATATAAATCGGCCAGGACTTGTTTCAGATCACTAACGGAAGAGCCAGCTGGCAGGTTTAGCTCCAGCTGTTTTTTACCGATCCGAGCCCGAATTGTGGAAAATAATAAGATCTTTACAGTAATCATCCGCCTCTACCTACTATACACATCCCGCTATCAAGGAATTAAGGATAATAATTTGATGAAATTATACCGTACTCAGCCTCTGCATTTGTAGCGACCGACCCCGATAAGGAAAATACCCCCGTGTTATAATGCAATCGATGGAAAATAACCTTGAGAAATGGAAAGTTGGCCTTTCCAAAACACGAAAATCGACCTTTGGAAAGATAGCAACTTTTTTTGGCGCCAGCGAGATCACTCCCGATACCTGGGATGACCTGGAAGATCTTTTCATTCAATCGGATCTTGGAGCCCAAACCAGCCTGGAGATAATAGATCAGTTAAAATCCCGCAGCGAAAATGACGGAGTAATCAATTCTGAGGAACTGAGCAAATTGATAAAAGACGAACTCACTTCTCGGTTGATCAATCCTCCGGAGAACCTTATCAAGGAAAAACCACAAGTGATCCTGATTGCGGGAGTGAACGGATCAGGAAAAACAACCACGATCGCAAAATTGGGAAAGTACTATCAAGATCAAGGGTTCAATATTCAATTCGTTGCCGCTGATACTTACCGGGCTGCGGCTGTGGAACAGCTTCAGATCTGGGGTGAAAGGTTGAATATACCGGTCACTGCAGGCCAGCAAAATGGGGACCCAGGAGCTGTAGTTTACGATGGCATTCAATCTGCCCTATCCAAGAATAAGGATCTAGTATTGATCGATACTGCCGGCAGACTGCATACCAGTTATAACCTGATGGAAGAGCTTAAAAAAGTACATCGAGTAGCCGGAAAGGCGTTACACTCAGCGCCCCATCATAGCTGGCTGGTCATGGATGCAACAACCGGTCAGAATGCTCTGCTCCAGGCAGAATCTTTCCATGAGGCAATTCCCCTTGATGGCATCATTCTGGTCAAGCTGGATTCGTCAGCCAAAGGTGGAATGGCATTTGCAATACAAGACAAACTGGATTTACCGATTCTTTTCGCAGGGCTGGGTGAAAGTCCGGAAGATTTGGTTCCGTTTGATCCTGAATCATTTGTAACCAGTATCATTAATCAGGGATAAGGTAAATATGCAGCAAAAATTAAAAAGGTATAAAAAAGAATTCGAATTTTCCTACTGCCTGGGTGTGTATCCCACGTTGGAATTGATCAATACTCGGCCTGAATCGATACAGGCGGTCTTGCTGCATTCCAAAGGATCCTTCAACAAGGGTATTGAAAAGATCCGTCTTCTGGCCGGGAATCAACAAATCGAGATCATAGAAAACGACCGGCTGGTTGAAAAACTTGCCATACGTGGAAACACTTATGCTATCGGGGTCTTTAAAAAATTCCATTCGGAGTTGGACCCCAACCAGAATCACTTGGTGCTGGTCAATCCATCCAGTATGGGAAATCTGGGAACGATCATGCGCTCTATGCTGGGTTTTGGCATCAACGACCTGGCCCTGATCGAACCCACCTCTGACCCCTTTGACCCCAAGGTTATCCGGGCCTCGATGGGAGCTGTTTTCCATTTGCGGTTTCAGAAGTTCAGATCCTTCACAGATTACTGGGGCGTGCAGACCAAACATGCCATCTACCCATTCATGACCGATGGTAAAACAGCCCTTCCTGAAGTCAATTTCACCTCGCCTGCTGCTCTAGTATTCGGTGGAGAAGCGCCTGGACTCGGAGATGAGTATCATCAGTTCGGAACCAGTATCAGGATCCCTCAGGCAGATGCTGTTGATTCGTTGAATCTGGCTCAATCGGTTGGTATAGCGCTTTATCAATTCTGGGTAAAAAATAACCCTTAGACTGCATAATACATCCCGATTTCAGGGATCAGAAAACGGAGTACAGTTATGGATTCATTAACCAGCATCCTCTTAGAAAGTCAGAAGAAGATCCAGAATTTACTGGATCGTCTTTGACGTAGCTGGGAAACAAACTCTGCTTGAAAATCTGAGAAAGGAATCCCAAGCAGCTGATCTGTGGGATAACCAGAATCGAGCCAAAAAGGTAATGAAAACCCTGGCAAACTTAGAAGGTGAATTAAAAAGCTGGGCTATCCTTGAAGAACGTCTTGGGGATGCCATGGAATTGGCAGAGATGGGCGATGAAAGCATTGAGGATGATCTCCAAAAAGAAGTCCTTGCCCTTCAGGAAGAAATAGGAAAGAGGGAATTTGACGCCATGCTCGCCGGAGAATATGACCGGGGAGACGCCCTGCTCGCAATCCATGCCGGTGCGGGGGGGAACGATGCCCAGGATTGGGCAGAAATGCTGCAACGTATGTACCTCCGCTGGGCAGAAAAAAGAGGTTATAAAACAGAAACCTTAGATCTGACACCCGGTGAAGAAGCCGGAATAAAAAGCACAACTATTTCGATTAGCGGCCTGTATGCCTATGGCTACCTGCGTTCGGAAAAGGGTGTTCACCGCCTGGTGAGAATATCTCCCTTTGATTCATCCAACCGCAGACATACTTCATTTGTGCTGGTGGAAATATTACCCCATGTTGACGATGACCATGATATTAATATCAATCCCAATGACTTGAGGATCGATACCTTCCGCTCCGGAGGAGCAGGCGGACAGAGTGTGCAGAAAAACGATACGGCGGTCCGTATCACCCACCTGCCGACCGGAATCGTTGCCAGCTGTCAGAATGAACGTTCTCAAACCCAGAACCGGGAAATGGCCCTAAAAGTTCTCAAAGGCCGGTTGGTTGCGCTAAAACAGCAAGAGAGAAAAGGAAAAATCGAGGAGCTCCGGGGGGAATACCAGAAAGCAGAATGGGGCAGCCAGATCCGTTCCTATGTACTGCATCCCTATCAGATGGTTAAAGACCACCGCACAGAATTTGAAATGGGTAATACTGAAGCTGTCCTGAACGGAGACCTGGACCCATTTATTGAAAATTACTTGAGAATGACACTGGGTGAGAAAGAAACATAACTACACCAGTTGATAACGTGTTATAGATATCAGCTTAGAATCGACAAGCCCTTTTTTGTGATTCCTATCTACACGTAAGAAGGAGGATCCCAATGGCGAAAAAGATCGGGAAGGTCCTAATTGGCACAATCATTGTTCTGGTTTTCCTGGGAGCTGTCACCGCCCTTATCACCCCTCCCCTGGTCCGTAGAACCGCGAAGAAATCATTTCCCGTAATTGAAGGTGAGATCCAGATCACCGGACTGGACGGCCCGGTACGAATCTACCGGGATGGCTACGGTATTCCCCATATCTATGCAATCACTCATCATGACCTGTTTTTCAGCCAGGGTTATGTTCATGCCCAAGACAGATTCTGGCAAATGGATTTTTGGCGCCATATGGGAGCAGGTAGGCTGGCTGAACTGATCGGGAAACCCATGCTGGAAACAGATAAATTCCTGAGAACCCTGGGTTGGGAGAGAGTCGCCCAACAGGAACTGGAATTACTTGGTCCTGACGAGCAGGCTGTTCTAGATGCATACTCTGCTGGAGTAAATGCCTATATCTCTGAAATAAAAGGTTCAGAACTAAGCCTGGAATACCTGTTCCTGAGTGTGCTGAACGCGGGTTATGAACCTCCGCCCTGGACACCCTTAAACAGCCTGACCTGGGGGAAAGCCATGGCCTGGGATTTACGCGGCAATCTGGACTCAGAGATCGACCGGGCAAAGCTGTTGAAGACCCTGCCTCGCAACCAGATGGAGTTCATCTATCCACCCTACCCGGCAGATCATCCTTATATCGTACCCGGCCCTCCAATCGAAAAAGATTCTGAAGAGCAGGGATACAATCTCCCTGATCCCGACCACTCATATCTGACTGAATCCATCTGGCAAGAAGTTGTCAAATCAATGGAAAATATTCAAAGCTTTTCAGCAGATCTGGACCAGATCACTGGGGGAGGTTTCGAAGGGATCGGTTCAAACAGTTGGGCTGTACATGGAAACCTGACAGACACTGGGAAACCGTATCTCATGAATGATCCTCACCTTGGATCCCAGATGCCGTCGATCTGGTATGAAGTTGGCCTGCACTGCTCAGAAAAAACCGAAGAATGCCAAATGGATGTGGCTGGGTTCTCTTTTGCTGGTGTTCCTGGTGTTGTGATCGGGCATAACGATCATATTGCCTGGGGTCTGACCAATGTGGGTCCAGATGTGATGGATCTCTATATCGAAAAGACCAATCCTGACCAACCCACTCAGTACCTGACACCAGATGGTTGGGTAGAAATGGAATCGATCGTGGAAGTGATCCAAATTGCTGGGGATGATCCTATAGAACACCAGGTCTACCTGACAAGCCATGGACCGATCATCGGTTCTGAATATGGCCTGGATGATTTTGATCAAACAACCGGACTGGCCATCCCTGAAAACTACGCCCTGGCCTTAAGATGGACCGCACTCGAACCCAGCTGTGTATTCTGCGCTATGTGGGAGATCAACTTAGCCAAGAACTGGGAAGAGTTCCGACAAGCTGCATCCCATTTTGTAGTACCCTCACAAAACTTGATCTATGCCGATATAGATGGCAATATTGGCTACCAGATGCCGGGCAATATCCCTATCCGTATTGAAGGGCATGACGGCATGCTCCCTGTGCCCGGATGGAATGGGGATTATGATTGGCAGGGTTATATTCCCTTCGAAGAGCTGCCGTATTCTTTCAACCCTCCCTCCGGATATATTGTCACCGCCAATAACGCAGTAGTAGGGCTTGATTATCCTTACCTCATCACTGAGGAGTGGAACCGCGGCTTCCGGGCTCAGCGCATTGTCAATATGTTGGAAGAAGCCCCTAAACCGATTAGCATCTCAATGCTGAAGGCCATGCAAGGGGATAATTATGACCAGATCGCTCCGGAGCTTGTCCCAGAGATTTTAAAACTGAACTTTTCGGATCCTGAACTGGAAGCTGCCCAGGGGATCCTCGTGGGATGGAATTACCAGGCAGACATGGATTCAGCGCCTGCAGCCCTTTTTATGACATTCTGGCAGAACCTGGTAGCCAACACCATGCAGGATAACCTGCCAGACGATTTCAATGTCGGAGTTGGTTCAACCAGCAAGGAAATCATCCGCCAGCTTGTCACTCAACCTGAGAATCCCTGGTGGAATGATTCTTCTACACCCGAGAGGGAAACCATGGTTGAGATTTTCAAACTGACTTTTCAAGAATCTTACCGTGAACTTAAAAAGGATTTTGGGAAGGATCCTGCTGCCTGGCAGTGGGGAGATCTCCATACAATCACTTTCCAGAATCAGGTCATGAGCAGTTTCCCATTTGTAAACAAGTTTTTCAATCGCGGTCCCTTTCCGGCCGCTGGCGGTAATGAAATCGTGAACGCTACAGGCTGGGATCCTAGCAATCCTTACGTGATCGATTGGCTGCCATCCATGCGCATGATCGTTAATCTGAATGACCTATCCAACTCGCTCAGTATCCACACTACCGGTCAGTCCGGCCATGCCTA
>CAYORF010000063.1:0-15437 GCA_964406305.1 uncultured Anaerolineales bacterium
ATATTGTACGAGAGGTGTTTTATTTTGTGTCCTGTTTTTGGGGTTCAGTTCAGAATTCTGCCCGGTTTTTTTCTAAGTATTCAATCCACTTATTTATCTTCTTGATACGTACGGAACTTTGCAGCGGCCTGCTTCCAGCGCAGGGTAATGCTGGCGATATAAATCGATAGCACCACACTGAGAACAACATAACCGGCAATCATATAATCAAAAGTGTCAGGTACGAGTAATCTACTAAACATCTTTCAGCTCTCCTTCTCATAGGATTGGATGCGCAGGGTGTTGACTTTGGATTGCAGTTCTCCCAGCCGGATCCGATGCCAGAGCAAATCAACAAAAAAGACTGAAAATGCCGCCAGGCTGAAGAAAAATGCGATTTTCATGGGATCATCCATATTAAACCCACCCTGGCTGGCTGCTTCCGCGTTGCCAATCACTACCGGATGAATAGTGCGCAGTAGACGAATGGAAATAAATGTCAGCGGTACACTGAAAAAACCAAAGATGGCATAAATTGCGGCGAAACGGGCTCTCTTTCCAGGATCATCCACACCGGACCGGAGCAACAAATATGCGGCATAAATCAACTCCACAATTGCAGCGGTTGTTAATCTCGGTTCCCAGGTCCACCAGGTGTTCCAGATCGGCCTGGCCCAGATCGATCCCAAAATGATGGCCGTCATGAAAAACACCAGGCTGATCTCCACAGCCCCCAGGCCAGTAATATCCCATTTTTCTTTTTCAGTTCGAAGATATTGAACACCCGCCACACCCGCGACCATAAAACCTAGCATACCTACCCAGGCTGTCGCTACATGGAAATAGAATACTTTCTGAACCTGTCCCATCAACTGTTCCACAGGAGCATAGAAGAATACCAGCCCTGCTGCCACCAGGATCATCAAAGCAGAAAGGATATCTAGGGCGGTCAATAAACGTGGTTCTTTAAGCATTAATCATTCCTCCAAAATATAATCAAATACCATTATTGCAACAGCAAGGAATATCAAGTCGTAAGAAATCAGGATATTTACCCAGACTGAGATCTCCGCGAAGGGTACTGACTGGATAAAACCCTGGCTGGCCTTCACTGCGGCGATCACCACAGGAAGGGTCAGCGGGAAGAGCAGGATCGGTAATAAAATATCCCGGGTTCTGGTCTGAACAACCATAGTAGCTAACAAAGTACCTACCGCCGAATAACCGATCGATCCGAGTAGCACCACGACCAAGAAGCCCGGCTGAAATACCGAAATACCGTATAGAAAGCTGTATATTGGCAGAACTATCGCCTCAACCACAAGCATAAAGAACAGATTGCCAACAGCTTTCCCGACAAAGATCGCACTCCGATCAACTGGGGCTAGCAGCAGACCATCCAGGCAGCCTCGATCCTTTTCTACTGCCATCGAACGATTCAGCCCAATTGTCCCGGCGAAGATGAAAGTCGCCCATAGGACTCCCCCTGCCAAGGACTCTCGAGCTCGGAGGTCCAGCTCAAGGGAAAAATTGAAGATCAAGATCACAAGCAGGGAAAACACAAGCATGGCGGAAAGATTTTCCCGGGTTCTCCATTCAGTTTTCAGGTCTTTCCAAATGATCGCGCCGGTAGATTTCAGGAAGGCACTCATGATAGCCCTCCTTGTAATCCACCCTTATAAAAACCTACCAGATCGGCCGGATCCAGCCCATCTGTAGAAACACTAGCAGATATTTTTCCTTTCGTAAGGAGGACCAACCGCGAGGCTAATTCTGCTGATCGGACCAGATCGTGGGAGGTCATCACCACCGTCCGGCCTTCAAGCGCGACCTCTTGCAGGATCTTATCTAGGATCTCTCCTGCAGCTTGATCCAGTCCAGTATGTGGTTCATCCAGCAGCAGTATAGTTGGATTATGGAGGATTGCCCGTCCGATGGCCAAGCGCTGCTGCATACCTCGGGAGAAAGTCCTCACAAGGTCATCCCTACGCGGAAGTAAACCTACCAGATCAAGGATCTCCGGAATCCGTTCAGGGCCAATTGAATATAATTTGCTGAAAAATTGCAGATTTTCCGCAGCTGTTAGATCACCATAAAGCAAGGGTTGATGTGAGACCACTCCAAGCTTAGCCCGGAGAGATGCTCCCTGAGAAGGCAAACTACAGGATGCAACCTGAACAATGCCAGAAGTTGGCCGCATCAGGGAAGACAGGATTCGCAATAAAGTGGTTTTTCCAGCACCATTGGGTCCCAGCAAAGCCACAAATTCCCCGGAATTGACGTTGAAATCCAATTCGCGGAGAACTGTTATTGGGCCGAATCTCTTTACAAGCTTTTTTACAGTGATCATTTATTTATCGTCTAATTATCAGCCAGGGAATCAAGCTGATTTTTCAACTCGTGGCGTTTTTTTAAATAGGCTTTTTCCGTGATATCACCCTCTTGGTTAAGATCTTCCAAAGCAATAATGGAATCAAGGATCTCTTCACGTTCAACAAAGGTTCCTTCAAATTCATCATCCTCAAAACCTCGGCTTCGCTGGCGGATAAATAGCCAAACGCCAGTCAGTAGCAGGGCTACCCCCAGCACACCAGCAGCGATAATAACCCATTGAGGAAGGAAAACCGGCGCATCGGATGGAACAACGCTGTCAGTAGATTCCACTGTAACCCGGAACTGCAAAGATTCACCACGTGGAATTGACATAGCAGAATAGACCTGGACAGAACCATCAGGAATTGCCTGCACTCCCATATCTTCCAGATTTGCCCCCTCAACAATAACCTCTCCCTCAGGCGTCATAATGACCGCAGCCCGAACAGGATAACTCAACACCTGGGAAAACTCGAATGTATTCTCCTGGATAGGCAAAGTGTAATAAACCAGGATTTGATATACGCCAGATCCAGGCGGGATACTGACCGTATCGCCAAACCCATCCACAGTTTTTACATATCTTTCCCCTAGAGCGCCATCATCAAACGAGATGGATTCAGCTTCTACGGGTAATGGGAATGATAAGGTAGCTTCCCCTGGACTATCAGCGACATAGGTTGAATCTCCGAGATTGGATACGATGAAGATCTCTACAATCTGAACCTGGTGCGGTGAAGGAAAATCTGCCAGAACATGAATCCGTTCAACCAGTATATTTTCGTCGCTGGTAGTGGTTTCAAAGATCTCTATCGCCATTTGCATGGAGGTTGTTTCATCTCCAGCTTCAAACATATCCGACCGATATATAGCACCGCCATGGGAAATACTCGCAAAGAACACTCGGCCAGCCTGGAATGGGACGCTATCAAAAACCAGGCTGCTTTCTGTTGTTAGGGATTTTACATCCTGGTAGACCAGTTCAAATTGATCATATCCATCCAATTGAACTTCCAGCCCCTGCTCCAATAACATGCCACCGGTTTGATCGATAACGTTCACAACGATCACTTCCCCCTCAATTCCTTCTGCTTCCAGGGAGATCGTTGGCGGGGGAGATGTTTGAGTGGCGTCCTGAATTGGCACAGGTGTATCTACAACACCATCCGCCTTGATACTATCCGGTTCTGGCGTGATATCAATCTGCATTGAGAGGCAGCCTGAAAGGAAAATACTGACTAATACAACAGCCCTAAATAATCTCTTAAAATTTTTGGTTTGCAATCTCACAATGCTTCTCCACAATGGCTGCAAAACTGTGCCCCCTTATCAACGGCTTCTCCACATTTGGGGCATTTCAGTGATTTCTTGCTTTTAAGTTGCTGGCGTCGTTCATTGATCATGTTTTCCAGATCACCATCAGCTTTAGGAGGTGTTGAGGTTTTCTTCTTGGACGAACTAGTTTTCTGTAATTTATCCAGCTGCTTAATCACTTCTGCAGCCTCAGAGAGAAGGATATCCCGGTTGCGGTTATGTTCCACTGAAGAGATCTTCTCTAATTCGAACTCCAGATCAAGGTCCTCGATCGCCAGCAATAAACGTTCCTTCTCTGCCGTCATGGAATCCGTTCTTGTGGATCCTGATTTTCTCGTGGTTTTTTCCTCGACTAAAAAAGGGCGCATAATAAAAACACCCGACAGGACAAATATAAAGATTACGATCAATAATGAGCTAAATTCCATAAAACACCTATACCTGTTTAATCCAATAATGGATCAATGGTTGATTTGATATGTTCGAGAGAACTGTACGGACCGATCTGAACATGGGAGATAATACCTTTTTGATCGATGATAAATGTCTCAGGTACTCCGCGTACCCTGTACGCTTGTGATATTTCTGTCCGCAAGTCGGGTCCATTTGGATAAGTCACGCCGAATTCCTCGAGATATCCCCGAGCATCCGGTTCAATATCAACATAATCAACACCCAGGAAGATCACATCTCCCCTGTTCAGATAAAATTGATAGGCAAGTTCCAGGTCCTTTGCTTCCGGTTTACAGGATTCGCACCAGGAAGCCCAGAAATTCACAACAACAACACTTCCTTGATAATCTGACAATTGATATTTTTCACCGGAAAATGAGATCAGCTCAAAATCCGGCGCAGTTTCTCCAATTCCTACCTGTCCCTGCTGGGATCTGTAGAGTCCAATACTCAGAAAAACCAACAATAATCCCAGTCCACCCCAGAGTAATATTTTTTTCATGTTATCCCTGTGACCTTTTTCGTAATTCTTCTTCAACACGGCTGATATCATTTTCTGATGGTTTGGCGGGTTTGGGTGTTACTTTTTCCTTTTTTCTATCCTTCCGGTTCTGTTCTGGAGATCGCCATTGCTGAAAACCTCTATAAAATAGAAACCCTCCACCCACAAATATTACGGCGGGTACAAGATAGACAACCCAATTAAATCCCCGCCTGGGAGGTTCCGCCAGAACCCTATCCCCATACTGATTTACGAAATAGGTTTTGATTTCATCTGCAGTCCAGCCCTCAGAAAGCTTATCCCTGATTATCCCTCGCCATTGTTCACAAGCGGTAGTGCCGCAGGCGTCCAGGGGAATATTTTCACACACTGGACAATATAACTGCCTGGCAACCTCGTTCACATCATCATCTGTGGGGTCTGAACCCTGGGCAAATGCTGAAAATGGGATCAAAGAAATTAATAGGACTAACGCTAGTATCCACCACCGGGATCTTTGTATTTTTTGGATCATTTTGGCCTCGCGCTTTTAGATACCACCTTGGAAGTTTTCTTATCTGGCCAGGTAGCTATCACCACACCGCCGATAATTACCCAGGCTCCAATCCAGAGCCATTGCACCAATGGATTATGGTAAACCTTAAATGTCGCACCTTCCGATGTTACAGCTTTCCAATCCACCAGGATGACATAAAAATCATCTAGCAGGGTGCTGCGAACACCAGGAATTGTGACTGGCTGGTTGGAATCATAATAGAAGTCCCGGCGGGGATAAATTTCATCAATCACTTCGCCATCTTTCTTAACCAGCACAACAGCCCGGGCTACATTTCTTCCGTCCGGAGCATCAAATATCTCGAGTTCTTCATATTCCATCGTGTAAGGAGCTAATTCTAGTTCCTGCCCTTCAGCAAGTGTTGCTTGAGTTTCAGTCTGGAAGAATTCGATTCCGATAATGCCCAAACCCATAAACACTATCCCTACATGGATGATCATGGCGGCATAGGAACGTCTATTACGCTGAAATACCCTGGTGATCGCATTAACCACACTTTCAGATTCTGTTTTCCTCCGCAAACGTGTGCGCCGGACAAATTCAAATCCGTTCACTGCCAGGACAAAGGCGATCAGCCAAAACGCAATCACTGCTGGCACTTTTGTCAATCCTCCAACAAGGGGAAAAACAATACCTAGAAGGGATACAGCAAATGGCTTCCACAATAATTTCCCCAGGTGTTTGAACGAAACATAACTCCAAACCGCCAGGGGGCAGATAACCATGATCACCAACATCCCACCCAAAATCGGTGCTGCGACACGCTCATAGAACGGCGGACCAACAGTCACCTTTGCTCCTGTGACTAGCTCGGATATATTGGGGAAGATCACTCCCCAGAACGTAGTAACCAGCATACCCATAAGTAGGATAATACTGATCAGGATCAAAGATTCTTTCGAGAAGAAGGATGTGAGTTCTTGGCGAGATTTAAATTTATCCCACCGAGAACTTAATAACCAGAATGAGGCGATGAACGTTATAGCTATAAAGACCAGGAATATTGGACCGATTGTACTGCGGGCGAAAGAATGGACAGAGGACAATAAACCAGACCTGGTTAAGAATGTGCCAAAGATGACCAGGAGATAGGTCAGAATGATCAGCACGATGGGCCATTGTTTGAACATGCCCCGTTTTTCCTGGATCAATACCGCATGTAAAAATGCAGTTCCGGAGAGCCAGGGCATTAGAGCTGATATTTCTACAGGATCCCAGCCCCAGTAGCCGCCCCACCCCAGTACATCATAAGCCCAGCGGGCACCCAGGATTAAACCGAGAGAGAGAAACAACCAGGCCCAGAGTGTCCAGCGCCGTGATAATTGGATCCAGCGGTCATCTGAACGACCTGTTATTAATGAAGCCATAGCATAGGCATAAGGAACAATAAAGGCAACAAATCCGAGGTACTGCATAGGGGGATGGATGACCATGCCCGGATGACGAAGTAGCGGGTTTAATCCACCACCATTCCGGGGACCAACAATAAATCCTCCTGCAGGTTGAGTAAATGATTGAACAATATCCTGGTTGACCTGCCAATATCGAACGAACGGATTTTCAAAGAAAGTGTTGAGCACGAGAAAGAAAGCTAACGTTCCCAGGCTTACAACGATCACCCACGGCAAAAAGTCCTGGTCTCGATCCCATTTCTTGAGAGTCACAGCAGAAGTAAATCCTGCCAGCAGCCAGGACCAGAAAAGCAGGGATCCTGCCTGTCCGCCCCACAGGGCAGTGATCTTCAGGTACAAAGGCATACTAAGACTTGAAACCTTTGATACATAAACAACTTCAAAATTATTATTGATCAGGAGGTATAACAGGGATCCAACCGTTATCGTCAGCAGTGGAAATACTAACCGCATTGCCTGTTGGGCGCTCAAGATCCATTTCTTCTGGTGTTGGTTCACACCGTAGATCGCTGCAATTACGCCGTATACCGAAACAATAAGTGAAATAAATAAAGAGCCAAAACCAATCTCAGCTACCATAAAACTCTCCAAACCTTTGATAAATAGGAACCAATCGAACTACGATTCAATCTGATCAGGGACCGCGCCTTCATATTTAGTAGGGCATTTCAATAGAAGCTCATCCGCTTCGAAAACACCCTCGGCGATAAATTCCCCTGTCAAAATAGCCTGGGCTTCATTTTGAAGCAGATCCGGCTTAGCGCCATAGTAGACAACCTTAAGTTGGGATCGGGTTGGGTCCATGACTGCATTATGCAGGGCTGCAGCCAGCCCACCTTCTTCATCAACAAGCTCGATATCTGCCGGAACATGCACAATATAAAAACTCAGCTCCAGAGTTTCCATGTCGTATTGGATGGATTCCCCCAAAACAGCCCCGGATAGTCGGATATTCCTTCCTGTCAGCTCTCTCGCAAGTTGTTTTTCAATTGCTTCATCGACTGTTAAGAAATACTGTACATTCGCCTGCAGCGAAGAAACCATCAAGTAAATAATCGCCGCAACAATAACAATCCCGCCGATGATGAATTTTAAGGCATTGCCTTTCCTCGGTTCAGCCTCTATTTGCTGTAAGTCGTCTTTAACCATTCTTTCCTCACTCCACTAATAAAATTCAGCAGACATATCTTAACATTAAAATAGTGGAAACGTATTGATCTTAATCATGATATGCCTATCTTATTTAATTGCTTCTCGTAATTGTTGAGTAAAAACAACAAACTCCGGAGAAAACCGATCCTCTTCTTGACGCGGTCTTTGAAGATCTATCTCTAGATCCAAGCGTATATTCCCAGGTTGGGGGCTGATCGCCAATACTCGGTCGGCCAAAAATACAGCTTCCGAGATATCGTGAGTGATCATAATGACGGTTTTCTTTCGCGCCCGCCAAACCCTGAGCAATTCCGTGCCCATCTTTTCACGTGTGAGCGCGTCCAGGGCGCCGAAAGGTTCATCCAACAGCAGGAGGTCAGGATCCTGGATCAAACTTCTGGCAATTGCCACACGCTGCAGCATCCCCCCGGACAAATCGTGGGGCAGCCAATCCTCAAATCCTTTCAATCCAACCAGCTCGATCAACTCAGCAGCCTTCTCATCAGCTTCAGTTTGGGGGATGTGATTAATTTCCAGCGGGAGGGTGATATTGCGCATTACCGACCGCCAGGGCATCAGGTTGGCCTTTTGGAAGACGATACCTACTCCCTGCCGGGGTTCATTTATCGGTATCCCATCCAGTACGACTTCTCCCGCAGTGGGAGTCAACAAACCCGCCAAGACCCGGATCAAAGTGCTTTTTCCACTCCCGGAAGGTCCTACCACACAAATAAACTGCTCCTTATCAACTGAAAAATTGATCTGGTTCAGTGCCTGGAGTGACCCTTTATCATCGGTAAAGGTGACCCCCAGGTTTTTTACTTCTAACAGGGGAGGATTATTGGCTGAAATCATTTGTATATGCTTCATCCAGGTCTATTTCTTTTTTCATCAATCCCATTTGCAGCAGCACTTGCTGCATATTCTCCCAGGCCTCAGGCTGGCTGTATCCATATGGATCAGTCTGGTAAAGTTCCTGGGAGGCTAGTAGTACCTGGTACTGAACCTCTTGATCGGCATCTTCCAATCCTTCTACAAATTTTAAACAGATCTGGAAAGCTTCTTCCGGGTTTTCAACCGAAAATTGGATTCCCTTCATGACAGAAGACACAAACCTTTCTATCAGTTCTGGATCTTCAGCTAATGTAATTTCGTTAGTGATCAAACCATTGGATACCAGGTCCACGTAATCCGAGACCAGGATCACATCCAGATCATAACCCTGGGCAATTAACTGGACCGGTTCATTGGCTGAATAAACTACAACCACTTCGCTCGTATCTGTGGCCAGGACTTCAACTTGGGTAAATCCAACCGATTCCAAAATGATGTCACTTTCCTGCAAACCAACTTTTCCCATTAAAGCCCGGAGACCAACATAATTTGCACCAAACGGGCCAGGGAGGGCAACTCGCTTACCTGCCAGGTCTTGCGGTATTTTGACATTCTGTTCAGTTTTTGCGACCACTGCTATGGGATATTTCTCGTACCAGGCCATCACATACACAATGGGCAATCCTTCTGCCCGGGCGATGGGAACCTGCTCCCCGGAAACAAGAGAAAACTGAATTTCATTGGTTCCTACAAGGGCAACACCGTCGGTCTCGTAGGAATAATCAAATTTCAGTTCAATGCCGTTTTCTGCGAAGAATCCTTTTTCTACGGCAGCATAAAAGGGCGCATACTGCACATTGGGAATATATCCCATAGGCAGCCGGATAAGAGTGAGTTCATCGGTATCAACATCCCTCTCTGGCTGGGTGCTGCAGGAAACTGCCAAAAACAACACTACAAGTATCCAAATAAAAGTCCTTGCCTTCATAAAAACGCTCCTCCCTGGCAAAAATTAATCGCCATTCCTTTTTTGCCAAGATAAAAGTTTATTTTCCAGGAATATTACAGATCCATATAATCCCAATGACAGCAGAACGATAGTAAAGACCGCCACAAAAACCAGGGAAGTATCATACAAACCACGTCCCACGTTGACCAGGAAACCAAGCCCCTTATCAGCGCCTACGAATTCTCCCACGACAGCCCCGATCACTGAGAGGGTTGCGCCAATCCTTAACCCTCCCAAAAAGACAGGCATTGCGGCTGGGATCTCTAGTTTATAGATCCGCTGCCAGGGGCTGGCCTGCAGGATCCTCATCAAGTCATATAATTCACGGGGGACTGATCTCAAACCAACAATGGTATTCACTAGAACCGGGAAAAAGACAATCAAGGCGCTGGTAAGGATCTTGGAAAAAATGCCGGGGCCGAGCCAGATCACCAACAATGGAGCGATAGCTACAATTGGGATGGATTGACTGGCAACGATATATGGCGCAAGCACCTGTTCTACCGCTCGGGATTTTGCCAGTAAATAACCTGTAATAATAGCCGCCGACAATCCCAACAACAAGCCAAACACAACTTCCTGTAATGTGATCAGGGAGTGTTTCAATAGTGTGCCATCCCGAACTACTAAGATCAGTCGTTCCCAGACTTCAGATGGTGTTGGGAAAATAAAAGAAGGTACCTGACTGAAGGATGTAAATAACTGCCAGAGGATCAACCCACCAAACACAGAGAGTACCAGAAAACTTATTTTTCTGATCCCAGCTCCAATATCCTTCATAGATCAAGCTCCAATAATAAAAAACCGCCTATCAGGGCGGGGTGGGACAAGGATCCCAGTTTTGAAAAAAAATCCCGAAAGCATTACAGCTTTCGGGGCTATCAAAACAACAGGCAGGTTCAAAGGAACCTGTTTCACCTTCTCCTATCCGGACTATACCGTCGGCCCCGGAGTTTCACCGGATCCTGCGCCTTATCAGGCGCTCGCGGGCTGTACCGCCGATTGGGAATTGCTTTCGCTCACCCTACCCCGAAGGTTTTTATTTAGTTGCAAAAAGAGTATACCATAATCAAGGATTCAGAATATAAGAAGGGAATAAAATCATGGTAATAACCGGAGACGGGAGCTTGAAAGGATTAAAATTCTAAGAGGGGACATGGGATGGCAAACCATGGATCACTCCAAGGATAGAACGACCAATTTTCAGATCTATAGTCAATCAAATCCATAATTTGGGTTGTGAAGTTCTCGCTATCAACGGTATTCCAGATCATTATCACCGGGTGGTGAAATTGAAATCAACCATTGCTATCTCCCTATTAGTCAAACAAACAAAGGGAGTCTCCGCAAAATTAATAAACGAACAACTCGTAAAGAGTGGTAATTTCCGTTGGCGGGGAGGATATGGTGCATTTACAATTAGTCGATGGGACTTACAAATGATAATAAATTACGTTAAAAACCAAAAATCCCATCATCAAGAGGGATCTTATAAAAAGAACTGGAACTCAAAGTCCAGGAAGACCTCAAACGTCCCTAAAGAGGGACGTCTGGTCTGACCCTGAGCGAAGGTGAAGTGGAAGACCCCTCTCTGGACTTCAGTCCTTTCGTCTAAGACCCATTCTCTAGACTAAAACTACCCCACATGATATACTGCTCTCGGTCCCGCAATCGTGCGGGGCAAATTTTGTATCTCACACGTTTCTCGACCCAACGGAGCGTGCCAGGGAACCCTTCCTGGTCCCGAAAGGAAAGACAGAAACGGAGGCTAAACGCGAGGAGTGTAATATGTCTATTGTATCGATGAAAGACCTTTTAGAAAGCGGCGTCCATTTCGGTCACCGAACCCAAAAATGGAATCCGTACATGGAGGACTACATCTATGCCGCCAGGAATGATATTCATATCATTGACCTGCAGCAGACTGTAGCAGCTCTGGAAGAAGCCTACCAGGTTATCCGGGATCATATCGCCGGCGGCGGTTCGATCTTGTTTGTAGGAACCAAACGGCAGGCTCAGGATATTATCAAAACCAACGCTGAAAAAGTAGGTATGCCCTACGTGATCGGCCGCTGGCTTGGTGGTACCCTGACCAATTGGCAGACCATCCGGGAACGCATCCAGGAACTGGAGCGTTTGGAAGGTATGCGCGATCGGGGTGAATTTGAAGTTTTCACCAAAAAAGAAGCTCTCGGCATGACCAGACAAATTGAACGTCTGGAAAGCCGATTAGGCGGTATCCGTGAAATGGATGGCATCCCCAGCCTTTTATTTGCAGTGGATGTATCCAGAGAAGAAATTCCAGTTCACGAAGCCAATCTATTGAAAATTCCGGTTATTGCAATGGTAGACACCAATTGCAATCCGAAAAATATCGACTACGTAATCCCCGCTAACGATGACGCCATTCGAGGTATTCAGCTGATCGTTTCAATCATTTCCCAGGCTGTCAACGAAGGTATCAACATGCGTAAAGATCACGAAGCGGATCTGCAGGCTGCGGAACCAGAAGCTCAGTTGCCGCAAGAAATCCAAGACGAGATGAGTGATGAAGATTTACTAGGCGCCTCCACCCTGGCCAAGATGAAACAGGATGAAGAAGTAGTCATCCAGGAATCTGAAGAAGAAGTTGAAGTTGAAGCTGAAGTAGAAGCCGAAGTTGAAGTAGAAACCGAAGTTGAAGTAGAAGAAAAAGAAGAAGAAGCTGAAGTAGAAACCGAAGCTGAAGTCGAAGAAAAAAAAGAAGAAGAAGCTGAGAAGGGCGAGTAATAATGGAAATCTCTGTTGAAACAATCAAAAAATTACGTGACGCGACCGGATCCGGAATTCTGGATGTCAAGGAAGCCCTGGAAGGTTCTGATGGCGACTTTGAAAAAGCGGTCGATTTTCTGCGACAGAAAGGCCTGGCAAAAGCAGCCAAACGATCTGACCGGGATGCTTCCGAGGGCATTATTGAACTTTACTCCCACGGCGACGGCCGGGTTGGTGTGATGGTGGAAATCAATTGTGAGTCGGATTTTGTTGCCAGATCAGATGCCTTTAGGGAATTTGCCCATAATGTAGCCCTGCAAATTGCTGCTGCTGCTCCCAAGTGGGTCAAGGAAGACCAGATTCCTGAAGAAGTGATCGAGCGAGAGAAAGAAATCGCCCGAACTCGTTACAAAGAAGAAGGGAAACCTGACAATATCATCGACAAGATCTTGGAAGGCATGGTAGTGAAATTCAAAGCAGAAAATTGCCTGCTCTCACAGGCCTATATCCGCAATGAAGACATCACCATTCTGGAGCTCTTGCATGAGAAGATCGCCTCGATTGGCGAAAACATCGTTGTCCGCCGCTTTGAGCGGTGGGAACGAGGAGAAAGCATCGACTAAATAAAGAAGCCAACCTGCGGGTTGGCTTTTTTCTTATATAATAAGGTACAGCGTAAATATAACCTGAGGAAAATTTATGACAAAAAAAACAGTTTATGATCGCATTCTACTAAAAATCAGCGGTGAAGCACTTGCAGGTCCGGACGGATTTGGAATCGATCCAGATCGGGCAGAAAAACTAGCAGCACATCTTGAAGCCGTCAGTGAGCTGGGTGTAGAGATAGCCATTGTGATCGGGGCTGGTAACCTTTGGCGCGGCCGGCAAGGTATAGAACGGGGTATGGATCGCGCTACCGCAGATTATATGGGCATGTTGGGCACAGTGATGAATGCCATGGCGCTGATGGACGCCTGTGAGCGCAGGGGTATAACTACCCGGGTCCAATCAGCTATTGAAATGCGGGCAGTTGCAGAACCCTATATCCGCAGGCGGGCAATCCGCCACCTAGAGAAAAAACGCCTGGTAATATTTGGCGCCGGTACCGGCAACCCTTACTTCTCCACAGATACTGCAGCTGCCTTGCGAGCTATGGAAATTGACGCCGAAGTGCTTATCAAAGCCACTAAAGTAGACGGTGTATACGACAAAGACCCAAAGAAAAACCCTGACGCAAAGTTATTCGACACCCTATCTTATATCGATGCTATCAATTTACGTCTGGAAGTGATGGATTCCACAGCATTATCCCTATGTATGGATAACAAATTACCCATCCTGGTCCTGAATATGTGGGATGAAGACGCTCTCGAAAAGGGTTTATTAGGGAAAAAAGTCGGCACCCTGGTTACCGACGATCCTCAGTAACCCAGCCAAAATTATTATAGAATGAGAGGGGCGACCTGACTGGTCGCCCGTTTCTTTTGTTTCACTCAAATCAGTAACAAGTTATATCTTTCTCAAGTCAGATTAATCGAGTATAGTATTAAGGAAAATGGTTTACACGGCCAAGGCCTGAGGGGCTGAAACACTGAGATTGACTCTGGGAGGTTCATTATGCTAGCGGATGTATACCAAGAAACTGAAGAGCGGATGGAAAAGGCCATGAACGTCATGGCCCAGGAGTTAAATGCGATCAGAACTGGACGGGCCAATCCTTCCCTCGTTGAGCTGCTGCCCATTGAATATTATGGTACTCAAACCGCACTCCAGGAATTAGCGGGGATCAGTGTGCCGGAATCTCGTTCGCTTTTAATCCGGCCTTATGACCCTTCTTCTCTGAAGAATATCGAAAAAGCAATTCTGAAATCCGATCTAGGGTTGACCCCGAATAATGATGGCGAAAATATCCGCCTGGTCCTGCCAACACCAACCGAAGATCGCAGACGCGAGCTGGTCAAAGTAGTTGGCATCAAGGCTGAAGAGGCCCGGATCGCCATTCGCAATATTCGTCGAGACAGTATTCGGAATCTTCGAGACTTTGAAGATGAAGGACTGATCACAGAAGACGATCTTCATCGCGGCGAGGACAAGGTCCAGGAAATCACTGATAATTACACAAAAAAAGTCGGAGATGTCTGTGAGAAAAAAGAAAGCGAGATCATGGAAGTCTGATCCTTTTTTTCATCCAAAAAACCTTACATGACCAAAGAAACCATCGAAAAACTCGAAAAGATCCCAACCCATCTGGCAATCATCATGGATGGGAATGGACGTTGGGCGGCAGAAAAAGGACTGCCCCGTATCTCGGGGCACCAGGCCGGTACTGAGAACCTCCGTGAGGTGATAGAAGCTGCCGTTGAGTTTGGTATTAAATATCTCACAGTTTTTGCTTTTTCAACTGAAAACTGGAGTCGTCCCACTGAAGAAGTCCAGGGTTTGATGAAGATCTTCCGAATCATGCTGGATAGGGAATTGAAGAATCTGAATGAAAATGGAGTTCAACTCCGCCATCTTGGATGCCTGGACAGAATCGATGAAACCTTGAAGAAAAAAGTCGATGAGGCCATCAAACTCACAAAGAATAATTCAACCCTGATCCTGAATATCGCATTTAATTACGGAGGTAGAGACGAAATCCTCCGGGCAGTAAAACAGATTATTGAAGATGGACGTGATGTAGATGAACTGGATGAGGAACTTTTTGGTGAATATCTCTGCACTGCTGGCAGTCCGGACCCTGATATGATTATCAGAACTTCCGGGGAATTCCGAATCAGCAATTTTATGCTTTGGCAGGGTGCTTACTCTGAATGGTACTTCACCCCTACATACTGGCCAGATTTTGGTAGAGATGACCTTCTCCAGGCTATCACAGACTTTGATCAACGCGAACGCCGCTACGGCGGAATCAAAAAATAACAAGGATAGATAAATTGCCCGATCTACTTAGAAGAACAGTTGTCACCTTTATCATAGTGCCATTGGCGCTGCTGATCATCTATTTTGGGGGATATCTCTACCAAGCAGTCATTATCCTGTTTCTATGCCTCGCTGCCTGGGAATATAACAACCTTCTACAGAAAGTAAATCTGCAACCAG
>CAYORF010000064.1:0-15373 GCA_964406305.1 uncultured Anaerolineales bacterium
CTGGTTTTTTTCCCTGAGGGGGAATTCCTCAAAGGATTTATGGATTCGGATCTGCTCCGAATCCTACCTCTATTCGATCTTGATCCGACCCTTCAGATGGTTTGTCTACAAGATCAGTCCATTACTCTTCAACTATCCAGCTCCCAGGAATTTAAGGTCCTGGAAAATTTATCTAGTGGAGATCTGGTCCAAAATCCGATAGGAATTTTACGGCAAAATACCTCTGGGTACTTACTCGATTTGATTGCGGGATATGACTTTAAAGTAGTGGGGAGAAAAGCTTCCCCGGGTTTGATGGATGGGAGTGTATCCGCAGAATTGCTATTAACAGAAACTCAAGATATTTTCACTTCCGGAACTCCCGCAGTAATCACTACTGGCACTCCAATCAGTACGTTCTGGCTCCAGAGCCTAGCCTGCCGCCTACGACATCGCCAACACCATCTCCGCTCTTGACCGGAACAGTGGAGATCACACAGTTTCCATCGATCACTCTCAGTTCTTCCTTGACCTATACCCCCCACATAACTATCTCTCCGACTACGACAGAAACACTCATTCCCATAATAACCACAACCAGCATCGAGGTTGTGACTGGAACGCCATTGCCGCCGATCACTCCCTCCCAGCCGCCGACGGTCACAGGTTCCATGGTCTCTCTCGAAGACTTGGATAATCTCCTGAATGAGGTTCATGCAGATCCGGACCTGATCCTGGGTGATGCCAATAATGACGGCCAAATTCACAGCGATGATGATGAATTCCTGGAATTTGTGAATATTGGGGAAAACGATCTGGATCTGAACGGATGGTCTATTAGTGATTCCTTGAGGCCCCGTTATATTTTCCCGGATGGGACTATTTTGAAAGTGGGATGCGCGGTGGTGGTTTTTGGAGGAGGTGATCCACAGGGTGACTTTGGTGGGAGCTTGATCTTCAGAGCTGGCAGCCTGGGTTTGAATAATAGTGGTGATGCAATCTCCCTCTGTGATGTTAGTGGGGAGGAAAGGCTGATTTACCAATACGGGTCGGAAGGTGGTGAAAATCAATCCCTGACCAGGTCGCCCGATATCATGGGCGACATACCTTTGGTCCTGCACGGTGAGGTGGACGGATCAAACGGTGACCTTTATTCTCCGGGAGTCATGCTGGATGGGTCTGTTTTCGGGGATTGTCCTTAAATAAAAGAGCCGCTTCGGGGAGGAAGCGGCCCTAGATGAGGAGGGTGAAGCGTTCCCTCGTTATCCCAAGCTTACATTTGACGAATGACCAGAACCACACTACCCTGGATCTCAATGTCTGAGGATGAATCTACATAAATGGGATCCATGGTGGGGTTGGCCGGTTGCAAACGGACTCGATCTCCTTCGTGGTAGAAGTGTTTTAGGGTAGTTTCGTTTTGGTCCTTGAGCCGGACAGCCACCATTTCTCCATTTTGAGCTACCTGGGCAGGTTTCATTATGATCAGATCGCCATCGTTGACCATAGCGTCGATCATCGAATCGCCATCCACTTCCAGTGCAAAGAGATTTTCTTTCTGCATATTGAAGGGAATCAATGATTCCGGTACTTCAACATTGGATTCAGCATCAAATAGTGCAAAATCCGTAGAGGGAATTGGAACCGGTTCACTGGCCACAATTCGTCCGACTATCGGGATGGTCAACGAATTGGATATCTCTTGAACTACTTGCTGAACATTGTCCAGCACTTTGTTAACCTTATCGCTGGCAGTATCCTTGATTTGCAAGCTGCGAGATATATTCTCACTGCGCTCGATATAACCCATTTCCTCCAGTTGCTCCAGATAATAATTCACCATCGAGGTCGAGGTGATGTCAGTCCGGGCACAGATTTCCCTGTAAGACGGGGCATAGCCATGTTTGGCTGTATACGCCTGGATTACGTCCAGGACTTGTTTGTGGCGTTCTTTAAGTTGTTTCCGGGCTTTTGGAGCCATATGCTGACCTCCCATACCTACTATAGAAAGTAGAATATTTGTGCTAGTCAAGATTATACACGAACACCTGTTCTGTGTCAAGCAAAAAAAAAATTTGAAATGAGTATAAAACGGATGAATAATTTCTTCTCTTTAAGTCAGGATAAATTGTGACATTGATGGATATAAGATATAATTTTTTTCTATAACAGAGGTGCTGGAATTACCTCTGGAGCAGGGGAGATCACTTGCAATCAATCAGAGAATGAGGGAGGGCAAATTGGCTCAAATAGGAACCGCAGGGAACCAGGGACCTGACATTCGCTCCGATTGTTATGCTTCCCTGAAAATTAAGAAGAGCGGGGGAAACAAGATCGTCCTTTCCAGCAAAGTCTCCGCGCTTTATAAAAACTCTATCCGGGATTTGGCTCAACAAATTCTGGAATTTTATAAGGTGGAAAATTCTGAGTTAGAGATCATCGATCGCGGGGCAATCTCGCTGGTTCTGGCAGCCCGCATTGAAGCCGCAGTAAAAGAATGTCTCGAATCAGATCATGAGTTCTTGCTGGATATGATCCCTGAGAATCAGAATAGCACTGAAAAAGACCACAGACGCCGATCGCGTTTATATCTCCCGGGAAACTCTCCTAAATTAATGCTGAATGCCGGTATTCACAAACCTGATGCAGTAATCCTTGACCTGGAGGATTCTGTTGCGCCGGATAAGAAATCGGAAGCCCGCCTGGTGGTTCGCAATTCATTACGGGGGCTGAATTTCTATGGTGCGGAACGTATGGTTCGTATCAATCAGCTTCCGGCTGGGCTCGAGGATCTCGAGTACGTGGTGCCGCATTATGTCAACCTGATCCTGCTGCCTAAGTGTGAAACGGCCGATCAGGTACAAGCGGTTGACGAGAAGATCACCCTGATCCTGGCTGAAGCTGGACTAGATCATCCGGTTTATATCATGCCCATCATCGAGAGCGCCCTTGGTGTGGTGAATGCTTATCAAATTGCAGCTGCTTCAGACCGTGTGGCCGCTCTGGCTATTGGCTTGGAGGACTATACTGCAGACCTGGGCACCCAAAGGACTAACGAAGGCCGGGAGAGTTTTTTCGCTCGTAATCAACTGGTCAATGCTGCCAAGGCAGCAGGTATCCAGGCCATCGATTCGGTCTTTTCTGATGTAGCAGATATGGAAGCTCTGCGGGAAGTGGTGCTTGAAGCAAAATCCCTGGGTTTTGACGGCATGGGCTGTATCCATCCCCGTCAGATCAAAGTCATTCATGAGGCCTTTGCTCCTGCAGAAGCTGAAATTACTAAAGCCAAGAAGATTGTATTAGCTTTTGACCATGCGACAGAAAAAGGATTGGGTGTGGTTTCCCTGGGGTCGAAGATGATAGATCCGCCCGTAGTGAAGAGAGCCCAGAACACGATAGCGATGGCCCTGGAAGATGGATTGATCCAGGAGAATTGGAAAGAGAATGATCAGGAATAATTAATCTTCCGGAAAAAAATGAGGAGAAACGATGGCATCAAGATTCGTTAAGAATGCTGTAGGACGCATGATCCCGAAGAAGATAAACGGAAAACTGGTCATTCCTTTTCAGGGTGTGCATAAATATATTACGGATGGCAAACGTTACGCGCCTCCGCTGCCCAGTTCAGCCAATTACCCGGAAGATGGCAATAAACAGGTAATGGACTTGAAAACGGCTTTGAAAAACGCCGGTATCAAGGACGGTATGACCATCTCCACCCATCACCATTTCAGGAATGGGGATCTGATAGCCAACCAGATCTTCCAGGTAGCTTCTGAGATGGGTATAAAGGACCTGGTCTGGTTTCCTTCAGCCTCCTTTCCATGCCATGAACCGATCATAGATTATCTGAAAGATGGCACCATCCATCATATTGAAGGCAGCATGAACGGCCCCCTGGGTAGGTTCGCCTCCCTGGGTCATATGAGAGGCGCAGGTGTATTGCGTTCTCACGGTGGGCGCTACCAGGCTGTCCAGGATGGAGAAGTGGTGATTGATATCGCAGTCATCGCTGCACCAACTGCCGATCCTTTTGGCAATGCTAACGGCCTGACAGGAGAATCGGCTTGCGGTTTATTGGGTTTTGCCCTGGCGGATTCCCAATATGCACACAAGGTGATCGTTGTCACTGACAATCTGGTCCCATTTCCCTGCATTCCCTGGCAGATCCAGGGAAATTATGTGGATTATGTGGTGGAAGTGGATCATATCGGCATCCCGGAACGAATTATCTCCGGCACCACACGCATTACCCGCAGCCCGGATCGATTATTCATTGCTGAACTGACTGCCAAGTTCTGTGATGAGGTGGGTATTATCAAAGATGGTTTTTCCTTCCAGGCTGGCGCCGGCGGCACATCCCTGGCGATCGGGAATTATTTTGGAGAGATCATGCGCGACAAGGGCATCAAAGCACGTTTTGCCCGGGGCGGCAGTAATCAGTACCTGGTGGATATGTTGGAAGAAGGTTTGATCGATTACATTCTTGACGGACAAACTTTTGACTTGGCCGGTGTACGGTCAATGCGCGAAAATCCAAATCACGTCAATACAAGCCCCTTTACCAGCTACAATTATCACGGCAAGGGAAATTTTGCCGGGATAGTAGATGTGGTTATCCTGGGCGCCACTGAAGTGGATGTGAACTATAACGCCAATGTCGTCACCCACTCTGATGGCTACCTGCTGCACGGTATCGGCGGATGGCAGAACTGCCTGTTCAGCAAAACCGTGATCCTGCCTATTCCGCTTTTCCGGGACCGGATCCCGATCATCCGCGATGAGGTTACTACTATCTGCGGCCCTGGTGAATTGGTCGATGTGATCGTCACAGAGCGCGGAATTGCTATCAACCCGCGCCGGAAAGACCTGTTGGAAAAAACGGCCAACTCCAAATTGCCGATCATGACTATTGAAGAGTTAAAAGATGAAGGCGAAAGGATCTGCGGAGTACCGGAACCTGTCCAATTGGGCGATAAGGTGATTGCTGCCATCAACTGGGTGGACGGCACTGTGATCGATGTTGTGTATCAAGTAATTGAATAACCGCGAGGAAATATGAATATTGAAAAACTCTGGCCGGAATTAGCATGGATTGAGGACAAAGAGCTGCGGGATGTTACTACCAAGACCTGGGAACAGGCCCTGGAGCGCAGTGTATTATCAGCAGACGACTTACAGCGCATACCCTTTACACTCCTGGCCGGGCCGGATCTGAAGGTCAGTTTTATGGCTCATAAGCGCTGTGTGGTGCATGTTGCCCAGGAAAGTGCCTTGAAAATGATTGACTTCTTTGGAGAGGAACTGCCAATCAATCTGGATGTGGTCATAGCAGGAGCTATCCTGGCGGATGTTGGAAAATTACTGGAATATGAATTGGATGAAGAGGGTAATTCCTTCCAGGGCACATACGGTAAATACCTGCGACATCCCTTCTCGGGCGTATCTCTGGCTGAGAGCTGCGGTGTACCGGCGGAAGTCTGCCATATCATTGCAGCCCATGCTGGGGAAGGCAATCTGGTCAAGCGCTCCACTGAAGCCTATATTGTGCATCATGCTGATTTTATGACCTTCCTGCCCTTTAAAAGCCGGCTGGAACTATAGAATTCGATCTAGAATAAGATCTAACACAGGATAAATATGTCCCAGACATTTGCAGAGAAGATATTAGCCAAAAAAGTTGGATTGGACCATACGGTCCCGGGCCAGATTGTGGAGATCAAGCCCGATGTGATCTTATCCCATGACAATACAGCGCCCATTTATGGGCTCTTCCAGCGTATGGGTGGTGAGAAGGTCTTTGATCCGGATATGCATGCCATAATTATTGACCATGCCACTCCGGCACCCAGCACCAAACATGCTGAAAACCATCGTATTATCCGGGAATTCGTGAAGGAACAGGGCATCAAGAATTTTTATGATGTTGGTCGGGGCATTTGCCATCAGATCCTGGTGGAATCCGGTCTGGCGCTACCCGGAGAGGTTGTGCTGGGATCGGATTCCCATACACCCCACGCCGGGGTAATGGGAGCGTTCGCGGCCGGCATTGGCCGGACCGAGATGGCCTCGATCTGGGCGATAGGTGAACTCTGGCTGCGGGTGCCGGAAAGCTTGAAGATCACAGTCACAGGTAAATTGAGGGAAGGTGTGACATCCAAGGACCTGGCCCTAACAATCATTGGCGATCTCAAATCAGATGCCGCTATTTATATGTCCGTGGAATGGCATGGTGAAGCTATTCAGTCATTACCCCTGAGCCAGCGAGCCACACTCACAAACTTGATGGCAGAAATGGGCGCCAAGAACAGTTTTATTCCTCCTGATAAGAAAGTGTTTGATTTTCTCAAAGAACGGGCCCGGCGTGAATACGAAGCAGTCTATCCTGATGAAGATGCCAATTACACCAGGCAAGTTGACTACGAAGGTGGGGCTATTGAACTTATGGTTGCCTGCCCTCATACTGTTGATAATGTCAAACCGCTCTCTGAGATCCGCGGGACACATATTGACCAGGCTTTCCTGGGCACCTGTACGAATGGACGCCTGGATGACCTGGCGGCTGCCGCGGAAGTGCTGGAAGGAAAAAAGATTGCTGATGGAAGAAGGATGATCGTGATCCCGGCCTCAGAGGCGATCTACCTGGCAGCCCTCCAGGCCGGCTATCTGGAAACATTCCTGAAAGCTGGAGCGATGGTTGAAAGTCCTGGCTGTGGACCGTGTATGGGCAACCATATGGGTGTACCTGCAGTGGGCGAAGTATCGATCAGCACTGCCAACCGCAACTTCCGGGGCCGGATGGGCACCAAGGAAAGTGAAGTATACTTGGCCAGCCCGGCTGTTGTGGCCGCCTCGGCTGTGGCGGGAGTGATCGAAAGCCCTACGAACCTATAAAAGTGATCGGAGTAAATTATGGCTGAAATTCAAGGCAAGGTTTGGAAGTACGGAGACAATGTCAACACTGATGTGATCTTCCCGGGTAAATATACCTACACGGTTAGCGAACCGGCTGAAATGCCAAAATATGCCCTCGAGGACCTGGATCCGGATTTCGCCGGATCTGTTCAGGCCGGGGATGTGATCGTGGGCGGAACTAATTGGGGCTGCGGTTCTTCCCGGGAGCAGGCAGTGGTCTGCCTCAGCGAAGCTAAATTGGGTGCCATCATCGCCAGATCCTTCGCGCGAATTTACTACCGCAACTGCCTTAATAACGCTCTGCCAGCAATTGTCTGCCCAGAGGCTGTGGATGCGATCGAAAATGGCGAGAATGTCACGATAGATCTTGAAAATGGACTTATCATCTGCCAAGCTGGGGAGTTCAGTTTTCCACCCTTGCCAGAAGCAGTTATGGAAATATTTAATGCCGGGGGTTTGATCCCTTATACCAAGAAGAGATTATCAGAGTCAAGTTAAACAGGAGATAAAAGGATTATGGCAAAGTATAAGATCGCCTGGATGCCCGGAGACGGGATTGGAATCGAAGTCATGGAAGCCGCCCGGATTGTGCTTGACAAGCTCAAGCTGGATGCCGAGTATCTGCCGGCTGATATTGGCTGGGAATTCTGGAAAACTGAAGGTGAAGCCCTGCCGGAACGTACTATGGACTTACTCAAAACCGTGGACTGCGGACTGTTTGGCGCTATTACATCCAAACCCAAAACAGAAGCTCAAGCGGAATTGATCCCTGAACTTCAGGGCAAAGGGTTGAAATACAGGAGTCCGATCGTGAGGCTTCGTCAGCGGCTTCAACTCTATTACAACCTGCGTCCCTGCAAGGCATATCCCGGGAACCCCCTTAATTATCGAGATAATATCGACCTGGTGGTCTTCCGTGAGAATACGGAAGGTCTGTACAGTGGGGTGGAATTCCACCCTGTGGCAGATGAGCTGCGGGATATGATGAAAAAATATGCACCTGCTCTGGGAAATTTTGACGATGTGGCTGGCGATGACATGGCAATGACCACCCGCGTAGTCACCATGCGCGGCGCGGACCGAATCATTCGCCGGGCTTTTGAATATGCCGATAAACATGGTTATCCTACTGTGACCCTGGTAGAAAAACCCAACGTGCTGCGTGAGACCAGCGGTATGATGGTGCGTGTAGCCCGAGAAATCCATAAAGAGTTTCCGAAGATCGAGCTTTGGGAAACCAATATTGATGCCCAGATGATGTGGATGTTGAAGAACCCTGAGAATTACGGAGTGATGGTCACTGGCAACCTGTTTGGTGACATTCTCTCTGACCTCTCAGCTCAACTGGTTGGGGGATTGGGATTTGCATCCAGCGGAAATATTGGCGATGATTTGGCGGTCTTTGAACCCACCCATGGTTCGGCGCCAAAATATGCCGGACAATATAAAGTTAATCCCAACGCAATGCTGCTGACCGCCAAGATGATGCTGGAATGGTTGGGAGAAACTGAAAAAGCCCAGGCTTTAGAAGAATCCATTGCCGGCGTGATCCTGGATGGGAAGGTCAGGACCTATGATATGGGTGGCGACAGTACTACTATCGACGTAGCCAATGCGGTAGCCGAACGGCTGTAGAAAACATCAAAACCGAGTAAGGAGTGAATATGAGCTCACTAAGCGGGAAAATGTCCCAATGGGCATTGGATTTGAAGTTCGAGGACATCCCTGAAGAATCCGTCTGGGAAGCTAAACGCTTTTTACTGGATAGCATGGGTTGTGCCCTGGCTGCCGTGAAAAATGAGGACATGGAAGCCATGTACCGGTTCACGGAAAAATTGGGCGGCACACCGGAGGCTTCAGTGATTGGCCGGGAGTATAAAACCAATGCTTCTAATGCAGCATTGATGAACTGCCTTCTGACCAGAGCCATGGATTATAACGATATCTACTGGGAAGAAGATCCATCCCATCCCTCAGATCTGATCGGCACCGCTCTGGCGTCCGGGGAAGTAAATGGGAAGAATGGAAAAGAAGTTCTGGAAGCGATCATCATCAACTATGAATTGATGCTGCGCTGGTGTCATGCGGCTCATCCGGGTGTGCGCGAGATCGGTTGGCACCATGCCTCTTTGGTCCAGTTTGTAAGCCCTGTGGTGGCTGGAAAATTATACGATTTGGATCTGGAGCAGATGGTCGCCGCAGTAGGTATAAGCAGCAGCAGCCACTTCACCCTGGGTGGGGTTGTGGCCGGGCATCTCACAAATATGAAAAACACAGCTGCTCCCCTTGCTTCCCAGGCAGGTGTGATCGCCGCCATGATCGCCAAAGAAGGGTATTCTGGTCCGGTTGAAGTCTTTGAAGGAAAAGAAGGGGTTTTTGAAGTCATCAACAGTGTGGAATGGCGTCCGGAGTGGGTTCTGAAAGACCTCGGAAAGGATTTTATGATCACCAAGTGTGCTTATAAGGCATTCCCGACTGAAGCACTTACCCATCAGCCCATCAGCGCTGCCATGCAAGTCTGCCAGGAACAGAACCTGACTGCTGAGGATATAACCGATATCCTGGTGGAAACCACCGTACGGGGAGCAGATATCCTTTCCGACCCCAGCAAATTCAAACCTAAAACCAAGGAAACTGCCGATCACAGCCTGCCTTATGTGATCGCTGCTGCAGTAGCGGACGGATATGTGCTGCCGTCTTCATTCAGCGATGAGAAGCTCAAGGATCCCCGCATCTGGGACCTGTTGGGCAAAATCGAAGTTGTAGCAGACCCGGAAATTGACGCCATGTTCCCGGGTGTAAAACGAGCCCGGGTAACGATTATGAATAATGACGGCCAGAGCTACACAGCCCAGGTGGATAACGCCAAGGGTTCACCCCTGAATCCGATGAGTGATGAGGAAATCATTTCTAAATTCCGCGCCAATGCTGGTGCTGTGCTTGGTAAGGAACAGCAGGATAAAGTGATAGACCTGACTTGGCGTTTTGATGAATTGGAGAATATTTCTGAGTATATGGGGTTATTGAGGTAGATTTGTTTATCAAGAAGGGACTGAGTCCTTTCTAAAGGACTCAGTCCCTCTTAATTAACGGGTTGTTCCAGGATCCAGCAGCTGAGGTTTGATGATGGTGAAGGTTTTACAGCCGTCGGTGGTTTTGACCAGTACATATTCATCGTCATCCGGGTCGTAAGCCACAGCCAAAGCGCTATTCTGATCTGCAAAACTGAATTTGCCATCCCAGTTAACGCTCTTAACAAATTGCCAGGATACACCGCCATCGCTGGATTTGTAGATATCTCTGCCGATTGAGAATATCACCAGGTCATTGATATAGTAGAAATCTCCCCTGGGAGCTTCCAGAATTTCCCAGTCCGCTCCATTGTTGCTGGTTTTGTAAAGAAAATCCCGGTCGATCATCAGATCATTTTCAAAGTAGCGGCAAAATAATCTGAAATATCCATGCCCCGAGGTAATTAAGTAAGGATCATACAGCCCAGCTAAATCATGCTGAAATTGATCTGGCAGTGGGGGAGGAGGCGGAATTTCCACTGAGTCCCAGGTGATTCCACTATCAGATGTCAGGTTGAGCCGGACATGAGGATCTACGCCGCGGAAATCCCTGGTCAACCAACCATATTCTGGTGAGATAAAAGCTGAACCAGTTTTATCAAAAGCTTGGATCGATACATCATTATAAGGATCCAACAATAAATCCCAGGTATCACCTCCGTCGCTGGACCGGTTTACAGCAGTGTAGACTTTCTGCATACCGCCTTCCAGGAATTGGTAGAACCAAACATTATTTTCATCCAGGACCGAAAACATCCCGTCATAAGTGGTCATAAACGCTACAGGAGCCGGGTTCCAGGTTACCCCACCGTCCGACGTTGCCCAAATATATTCAGCTCCTCCATAAGCAACCCAGGCATTTTCTGCATCCCAAGAACCATATTCTGCCATTGATAATCCACCATGATTGACGACAATAGGTTGGGGAGGTGTCACATCCTGCCAGGTTAACCCGCCATCGACGGTTCTAAAGATATGGGGAGTATCTGGGCTTGCCACTCCGATTCCCCAACCAGTCAAGTTATCTACCATGGTGAGTTCTAGAATGGTTATCTCTGTTCCTGCAGGATAAAGAGGAATGCGAGCTCCTGTGATGACTTGATCCAAATCTGCAGTCGGTTCAGCTGGAGGTCCGTCAGGTGGGGGTGTTTCGGAAGGATCGGAGGTCTGAGCATCAGGTGTGTAAGTAACAGTTTCTGATGCCAGAGTGACGTCTTGAGGAGTATCTGTTGCCGGCTCGATTATTTCTGTATCAGACGGAACAGTTTTTGGCTGCGTTTGAGGCTTGTTGCAAGCGGCCAAGATCAGCAGCAGGGTGATTATCAATAGTTTGGAGATTTTGGACATGTCAGCTCTCCTTCTTGAAAAGAAAGGGATTGAGTCCTTTCCAAAAGACTCAATCCCTAAGTAAATACTGGACTTCGTCCCTTTGTATAACATAAGTAGGTTTAATTATTGTAATTGAATTTCCAGCAAGAGACTATCTGGAATCTGGGTCTGTGATTAAGATTCCTTTGTTGATCCGAAATACAACTTCCTCGAAAATCCCCACACCATCAACCCTAGGGCAACTGCAAACCAGAGGGTGGCAAAGCGGATCAACAAAGTAGCAGCTGCCGCAGTATCTCTGGTTAATCCCAAGAGCAGGCCTAACATACCGGCGATGGAAGCTTCTGCAGCGCCCAGGCCGCCGGGTAAGGCAGAGACTGCTCCAACTACGGTTGAAAACGCCAGTACAAAGATGGCGATCGATAGGGTCTCCCAACTACCAGGCACATCTAATCCCCGCAGCACATAATACATCCCAATCCCTTCTCCCAGCCAGGAAACTGTTCCTAGCCCAACTGCTACCAGGAGGGATTTAGGTTTGAACAGGGCATAACTACCTTCATAAAACTCTCGCAATCCCCCAGAGATCTTTTTTAAGAGAGGAAGTTTGGAAGCCAGCTCCAGCAGCCACAAAGCAGCTGGTCGGATCTGGATGATCACGATCAGAACAATAAGCCCACCCAGGACGATCGCAAAGGCTGGCCAGTAGCGCGGATAGGCGATCACTCCTAGGGTGCTGAGGATCAGAACACCCAATCCATCGCTGATGCGCTCAGCCAGCACAACCGAGATACCTTTTGAAACTGGCAGCCCGGTTTCTTTTTCGAGCCAGACTCCCTTGAGTGCTTCACCCACTTTTCCGGGTGTGACAGCTAACGGAAATCCGGCCAAGAATAAACGGGCGCTTTTTAGCAATGGATAATCTTTTACGCCAACTTGGCCCAGGTAAAAGTGCCATTTGAAGAAACGCAGGAGGTAGTTAAAAAGAGTTAATAGAAGGACCAGGGGGAAATAGATCCACTTAAAATGGATTACTTGATCACTGACCTGCTGCAGATCCCCGACCAGGATCAACACCAGGAAAACCAGAAAGCCGAATATCAACCCGGCGATCAATCGCCTGGTGATGGATTTGGATTTGCTTTGATTCATAGAATTTAAAAGATCGCTACCAGGATGGCAATCAAGGCCGCAGTTGCCAGAACAATAGCTACCAGTGCCTGGAAGATGGTTTTGCGTTCCATACCAGGCATGACAACTTTTCCATCGCCATACTTCTTGAAGACCTGCCCCCATTTAGTTTTTAGGGCTTCTTCCACCCGCTTGTGACCTATAAATGGATACCAGTACACATTATGATAAAAGTTGCTGGCGAAGTATGCCCAGGGTACGATCGGACTTTGAAGGAGCAGCTTTTCAAGAGGCTTTAACCAGCCGTGGTAGATCATATGCTGACCGGTGCTGGCCAGAGTATCTTCCTGCACGAAATTCCAGGATTTTTCCTGGTCGATATCGTAGCCAATAATTTCAATCTGGCTGGGATCGCCTACCCCAAGATCGTGTTCATGGGCAAGGCGAATAAATTTTAAGTCCATCGGATCAAATCCCTGCAGTTTGGCAGAGACTGCGTCGATAGCAACTTGATCAGCTGAAGCAATCAGAATGTCTTTTTCATGCCAACGCATAGCCCTTGGTCCGGGTCCGTCGCCAGCAAAGGTGCCGTCCATCACAGCAAAAAGACCTGGATGGATCTCTTGTTGAATGGCTAAAAGATCGACCACAGTTTCATGGATCACAGCATGGGTCCAGTGTCGCTCGCGGTGCAATAAACCACCGAAGGCATTTTTCATTGCACCAGTGATGGTGGTAAAAACATGGGTTTTTACGGTAGGCAGCTGGATGATATTCATACCCAATAGGGCTTTGGGGATCAAAACACCATCGGGATAGACTTTGTCAAGCACAAGGTATTTATGGTTTTTTGGGGTGAACTCGATCCATTCGAATTCCTGGTTGTATAGATATAAACAGGGGATATTATATTGATCCGTGACCGCTTTGTGTTTGTTATTGGCTTCCCCGTCGCTGGTATCGACTACAACTGTGTCATTATGCACACCAACTAGATCCTTATACCCCCGAGTTTGCAGGGATTTGATGACTCCTTCCAGCTGCCATGGGGTTGTTGAGCAGGCCGGGTACCAGGTCTGCCAGGAGATGTTGATCTTCAATCCTGTTTGGAGGTTTTTATCGGGCAGGGCTTGTTCCACACCGGCCATATCCATAAGTTTGTGGTAATCCTCCAACACTGTTTCAGGGGAGGTTTTTATGACCGCTACTTTTCCTTTTCCGGGAAAATCACTCATATCTCTTCCTTCAGTTGATATTGATGATATATTCACACTGATTTTATCAGGAAAAACCCTTTTCTATCTCATTCGGAAATAATTCGAATTTAATTCGAGGGGGGAAAAATGATAGAATTGATATACTGTTTTAGTCTCATTTGAGAGGGGTGTATGCACGAACTTCATTTTTCAGAAGATATCCGCCAGGCATTGGACAACCAGCAACCGATCGTAGGGTTAGAAACCGCTGTAGTCACCCACGGCCTGCCGTATCCTACCAATATTGAATTGGCTCAGGCCATGGAAAACCTGATCCGGGAAGAAGGTGCTGTCCCTGCTACGGTTGGAGTATTAGGTGGCAAAGCCCAGGTTGGAATGAATCCGGCCGATATCCAGCTCTTGGCTCAAGATCAGGATGTGATCAAGGTCAGCCGGCGGGATTTTTCCCGGGCAGCCTTGAAGAAACTGAATGGGGGTACTACGGTAGCAGGCACAATAACCGCTTTGCATAGAGCTGGGATCGAGGTTTTTGCGACTGGAGGGATTGGCGGTGTGCACCGCAACGCTCCTAATGATATCTCGGCTGACCTATATACTATGGCTCTAACGCCGGTTATCGTGGTTTGTGCCGGAGCAAAATCGATCCTTGATTTGCCAGCCACCTTGGAAGCTCTGGAAACCCTCTCAGTTCCTGTTGTGGGATATCAGACTTCTACATTCCCAGCTTTTTACGCCCGTTCCAGCGGCTTACCGGTTACTGCCCAGGTAGAGGACCCGGAAGATGCTGCTGTACTGGCCAGGGCGCACTGGGAGATGGGAGTGAACTCAGCCGTACTGCTGGCTGTGCCAGCTCCTTTGGAAGATGCCCTCCCGGATAAAGCCATGCAAGAGGCTGTGGACCAAGCTCTGCAAGACGCCGGAGAACATAATATTCATGGCCAGGAAGTAACGCCTTTTCTGTTGAATCGAGTCAGTGAATTGACAGGAAAATCGAGTATGAAAGCAAATTTGGGATTACTTCTGAATAATGCCCGCATTGCAGCCAGGGTGGCAGTGGAGTTATCCAGGATCTAAAGTTGGAAAACTCAGGGGGTGGGGGACACGGTAACTGTGGGGTGGATCGTGTAGGTTGGCGAGGGAGTTATTGAGGGGGTGAAAGTCACTGTAGGTATGGGAGGTTCTCCAACCACAGTAAAACTCCCTGAAATGTAAAAATCCAATCCCAGGAAAATTTGAATTTGATAATCACCCGGTATCCACAATTCTGGCGCCGGATCCCAGTCGGTGTAGCCAATACCACCGCTGCCACCATTCCAAGGCAGGCTTTCATAATGTACCAGCTCATCACCCCGGTACCAGAGTGCGCTCCACTGGATATCATCCTCCATCTGGGCGTAGCTGAACACCGCGAACAGGTGGCCCACAGGGTTTGTAAACTGGATCCCAGGGCCAATGGGATTGTAATCATCATCCAGCCCGATATTGGAGAAGACCAGTGGGCTGAATGCGGCTTCTGCCGGAGGAGTAAGCTTACCCTCAAAACGAGCTTCCACGGCAACCGGAACGTGAGGTGTAGAACTGGGTTGGGGTGTATAGGATTCGGCCGGGGTGAGGGTGATGGTGGGTGTCTCGGTGATAGTTGGTGTCGTTGATGCGGATGGAGAGATGGAAGGGGTCAGGCTGGCAGGCTGAGTAGGTGAGGGGCTGATGATCGTATATGCGACCGGCTCG
>CAYORF010000065.1:0-15368 GCA_964406305.1 uncultured Anaerolineales bacterium
ATGATGGATAAACCCGCCGCTGAGTTGCTGAGGTGTTTTTGCCAGGCAGGGTAGCCCTTGAATATACGCAGCTGTTCTCCAGTCATGTCCTTGTTATACTTCGCCTCGATAAGGGTATTGTCTGCCGCAAGAAAGTCTATTTCTATTCCATCCTATTCAGATTGATACAGTACTGACTTGCCCCTAAGATTTGTACCACTCTTTGCGTTAGTCATACATCATTGAAAACTGCAATGAAATTTGGATTAATTGCATACTATCTGGATAAATTGACAGATATTCCTTGACCGGGATCACCCTTTTTATGAGTATCAGGTTCTTCTAATGCCCCCTACCCCAACGGCTCCCAACCACATGACAGAAATATATTTCACTGTAATAATATTCGTAACTACACAGCCATGGGAAACCATATGCGCCCAGCTTTGTTTCCCATGGTTGAGCAGTTACCATTTGTCATATAAAATTAAGTACTTTTGACTCCTTATGCTTGAGTAGTTACGAAATTACGAAGCTGTTAGCCGGACAGTGTTGGGAACGACTTAAGAATTTACGTCACGAACAGGTTATTGGCAAGATTTTTCTTGAGATGCACAAGGTCGACTTAGACCTATTAAAGTATGTTGGAGACAACCCTCTATTTGATATTGACGGCCTTGCTACTCTTGTTTCATCTTCTGTCACAGGGATCGATCTTGCCAAGGTAAAGGAAAAAGCGCGGCAACGTTTCGTTTGCCTGGAAGAGATGGGGCTGATCGAGACCACCGCCCCCCGCTGATCGGGAAAAAAATGTCTTCTTTGGGAATGAGTGTTCTCTCAAAGTATTGGGGGTTGAGCCCGGACAATATGCGTAAATTCCATGATTGGCCCCAGAAGAATAACGATACTGGGATTTTAGAGTATTCGGAAAACGCACTTTCTTTTATCAAAGTCCACACAAGGGAAGTACAACATTTTGTGTTTGGCCTTCTGGATAATGCCTGGCGTCTTCATCAGGATTATGGAGGAGTGGACGTTTACCTGGAAACCATCATTGGGAAACGTATTAATTTTCAGGATCTGTCAAGCGGCGGATTTGACTGGGTGATCCCAGATGCCGCTATTGACTTATCTTTCTGGCGCCGCACCTGGAGAGACGACCACGCACGTGACCCGAAGGTTGTCTTTTCTTCAGCACAGTTGTTTGTGGAGATCGATCGGGCCACAAATCCAATCACTCGCCTTGCAGCCCACATAAAGAAATATGGCCAAATCTGGAATTCTCTTTCCATTAATCCCGTTCAAGTTTGGGTTATTTACGGAACTCCATGGAGGGAAAAAGAGATCCTAAAGATGTTGGAAGATGCCGGTATCATCGGTTGGACCGTTTTGTTTGAGAGGTTGGTGTTGAAAAAGGAGTATCCCTGGTGGGACCGGTTTTCACACAAAGAGGGAATATTGGGATACAACAAACACGGGGGGATGGCACCGCTACGGAAGATCTGGAGAAAGGTGGGGGATTACAAGCTGCACCATTTTCTAGATCACAAACCCTGGGAAGGAAAGATGTCCCAGTCAAAACCGCCCGTAAAGGTTCTCAGGGGGTATTAGAGCGAAAGTGGTGGTATTTTAAGCTCGATAACAAAGAAGAAGCGTTGAATATACAAGAGACCCAATGTGTGCCCATGGGCACACATTGATTAAGGTGCGTTTCCCTGGATGTTATTTGGACCCAACGACCTACGCCATGAACTCACTGAAGACAACCTCAGGACTCAGTTAAGCGCTCTTCATATGACTCCCAAGAGAAATCTCCCACGCAGAATACTTCTACTCGCAGCTGGCAGGTGGTCATTTTTAAACATACCTAATATATAGACTGGGGTGTTCGCTGAAGGTTTTGTGTCTTAAAAAATGTTTTCTTCCAATGTGTGCCCATGGGCACACATTGGAAAAGGTACCTATAAAATTACTTTTGGGTGCGCTGTCTCAGTTTGGCGGCCAGGGACTCTAGCAGGGAGGCCGCTTCCAAAATCTGGTCGTTTTTCATACCGGCCGCAAATTCCGTGGCCACCTCTCCTAGTTTTCCCTTCAATGCGTCATTGTGAGTAGATTTGTAAAAAAGCTTGATGCGTCCCGCAGCCACCTGGGTAGTGGACTTGATAGGCCTTACTACTGGCTTGCCTTTTTTTGCACTCTCTACATAGTCGCTCATTTCTTGGGTGGTCAGGGAGTCGGCTATTGCTTTTTTGGTGGCTTTTTTCCATTCTTTAGGCGGCAACTTGATGATCTCCCTTAGTACACGTTCGTTGAGATAGTTGAGGTCAGCCAGATACTGCAGTTCGTTGGGCAGCTCCAGGATGTTGAGGTGGCGGACCATCACTGTTCGACTCAAGCCCATAACCTCTCCGATCTCTTCCCATATCCCGGTCGGCATTTTCTTTTTTCCGGTCAGTTTATTCAGATCTAAAACACTGCGGAAAAACTCGTATTCTCCTACGTCCGCTCCTTGGAGGGGATCTTTATCGGCAGGAAGATCCAGTTTGCTGAGTAACAAGGAAGCGATCTCTCGAGCCCGGGCGACTGCTGTCGGGGATTCAGAGTGGATATTTTCCACGACCTGGCGCTCCCGGCTTCTGCGCTGATCATCGATTTCCCGGCATTCCAGAAAAGGTTCGTCTTTCATCTTCTGGTCCACCGCGGCAAGCGCTCTGGCCCAGAAGCGGCGCTCACCAGTTTCTAGGTGGAAAACGGTATTCCCGTTAACCTTCTCCCAGACCCCGGTGACGGGTTTGATCTGGCCATGAACTTCAAAGGTCCCGCCCAGTTCGATCAAGGTATTTACCCGGCTGGACACGCCTGGGTTTTTCTCGGCCATCTTCAGCCAATGCTCAGTTGCTTGCCTCCAGGTGATCTCGCCGGCAAAAAAAGGCTTTTTGATCTCCAGAGGCAAAATAGGGCGGGGTTGATACCGGTCCGGGAGGATCTGGCCCAGGGGAATGTTCACTAATCGTGATGATCCCGGCCGTTTCGGACGGGGAGTATCCACGGATAAATACCCATCGATCTGGCTGTCTTCTTTTCGTCCTTCTCTTTGGGCAAACAGTTCTGCTCTTTTTTTATCTTTGGCCATGTTAACTATCTCTCGCTAGGGTTTATTTTTTCTACTCAGCTGTCCATTCTATTTCTTATAATTTCTGATACTTTGGCATATTCCTGGGTTGCCACACTGGAGGAGGCTAGATCGCCGGAGTCCCGGGCTGGCTTGTAGCTGAAAATATCCAGCCCCTGGTATTGGGCGCTGTGCACGTCACCGCGGTCCCCGATGGAGGGCAAGATCAATTTACCGTAGCGGTCTGTGAGGATGTCTATCCACTCCGCTTGTTCCAGACGTTGTAGGTGGCACTTAACCGGTAGAACGCCGATCACCTTTAGGCCTGGATTGAGACGGGGGCGCTTCTTGACGCGCTCCACTGAGTCCAAAGTTTCCACAAGGCTGTCGAGTGCAAAGGTCTGTAGGTCGATAGGGATTACCACGTGGGTGCCGGCCAGCAGGCTGTTCATGGTCATCACGCCCAGATTGGGCGGGGTGTCAATAACGATATACTCGTATAAGGAGCTAAGTGGTTTCAGCAGGTCCTTCAGACGGTAATGGCCGTCCGGCTCACTAGTGAGACGCCGGTCTGCTGCGCTAAGGGAGGTTTTGTGGGTGGGAAGGTAGTCCAGATTGCCGCTGCCGTTGATCGGAAGGTGGGAGGTCTTGATGATGGACATGGCCGGGAGGGTGGATTCTTCCAATAGCAAGTCCCCCAAAGTCTGTTTCTCGATATCGTTCTCGAGACCGATCTTTTCACCCTCCCCGAAAACACCGCCAGCAAGGGTCCTGGAAGCATGGGCCTGGGGGTCCATATCCACCAGTAGTACCTTGCCTGGATTCCCCGGGTTTTCATAGGACTGCATAAGCGCCAGGGCCGCAGCTACATTAATGGACAGGGTAGTCTTGCCAACACCGCCTTTTTGAGAGGCTACAGCCAGAGCCTTCATGTGTTTTTTTCCTTTTTGTTTTTTCGTCTTCGTCTACGGTGAAATTTTTTATGTTATTTGATGCACTTATGCTCCACTATATTCTAATTGATTTTATTGTAAAAACAGTGAATATATTATGGAATATTTTTTCAGGATATATTTCCACTTATCTGTGGATTGCAAGGGTAATGTTTTGGATCGTTTTTTATGGTCTTTTGTCTATGAAACCATGGATTTCGTAAAAATATCTCTTTTAAGTAAAAACAGCCAAAACATATTGTTTTAGGCCTGTTAACAAGCGCTAGAAGGCATTAAAAAGGGCCTTAGAGATGAATTTATTGTTTTAAGGTGTTCAGACATGCATTGCGTTGCTAAACCCCCAGGTGTGTGTTATTATTGGAGAGTAGCCGTATCTGTGGGTACGAATTCAAATAGACTTACAAGCAGTTTGGGGTCAATTTATAAGTGGTTTTGTATCATTTTATAACTGATCCTGGGAATACTTATGGTACATTTGAATCAATCATAACAACAGGGCGTGATTGATTTGCTTAGCTAGTTAAGCTCCAGTCGCGCAGATCACTACAACAGAATAGGGGCCTCTTCCGAGGACAGTTGCTTTAAAGAAAAACTCCCCAACGGTTACCAGGCCAAAGGGGGAGGTTTCGTGAAGGCAATTTGTATTACACAAAAATTATACACTTTTTTTTGTGCATGTCAAGTTGTATCGCACGAACTTTCCCTAAGGCGGAAATGTCGTGCGTTTTTTATTTAAGAAATGATCAATGAGCGATAACGGACAAAACAACCACAACGAAGAAATGAGCGCCGACCAGGTCTGGCTGTCTCTCCTGGAGGATCTAAAACAGACCCCTCTTGAGATCCCGGAAACCTGGCCGAAAGAGACCAAAGCTCATTGGGACAGCGAAGAGCTGAGTCTGGTTGTCACCATCCCTGATAATATAGATGAAGATTGGCTTGACCGCCGTTTCCTTCCACTCGCTAAAATTTATTTTAGCGAGGAACACAAAGAGAAGCAATTTGTCTTGCAGCGAAAGGGCAGGGAAGGAGTAGATGATCTTCTTGTCCGTGTTCAGAGCTCCGTGTATGAAGAGATCACAGAACCCAACAAAATTGTTCCTGTTCAGATCTACATGTTCCATCATTGGCTGCCCGTACTGGGAGCCTCTCCCTTCTGGGTAGTAACAGGAATGAAGCAAGTTTCCTTTGTAGCCATATCTAAAGAGAACAGCGTTTTAAAGCTTATCTCTACCCGGATGATTGCCAAGTGGACCCCATTGGGTTTTGCGGCAGTTGCAAAATGTCTTAAAAAAGGAGGCTTTTCAAGCTGGTTTTATAAGAAAATTAAGAACAGCTATGAGGACGTTCCGCCAGAATACAATGTCTGGAGCCAAATTCCAGTGGCGCCGCATCACCTGTCATGGATAGAAGATTATTTCAAACAGCACGCAGAAGAAGAGTCCGCGACGGCGATTTTAGAATCGTTGATTGATCGGACAGCAGAGATCCGTCGAGTTAAACCAGGCGAGATGAAAATACCTTCTTTTTATAGCAATAAAAGACGAACGGTGATAAACGTGGTGTCTAAGTATTTCCCGGGCAAGATTTCACAGGATATTTATGCTCTGGTAACCCAGCTGGAACAACAGATCACCCGCCCCAATCTGGCCATAACCATACCTCATTACTTTTTCAAAAAGTTCCTTGGGTGTTTGAATTCAAACGAGGCTGCTCTGATCTGGTATCTGCGCTCCTTATATAAAGAGGACGAGAGTACTGTAATTCAATTTACTGGATATGCTCCGATAAGCGAATCTTTAGGGTGCGGTCGTAATACGCCCCAGCGAATGCTTGATAATTGTGTTTTATCTCAAGAGGATAATAGAGCTAGTTCTTGGGATCCCCACTATCAACCTGATTTACCTCTCAGAAACTGGTTGGTGGTTGATTATCTGAGCGAACATGTTAATGGCACGGCTAGAGATTACACGATTAGTATTAGGCCCGCAGAACCCATTCATACAGACGATAAAGCCATCTATACCCGGCGTTTACAGCAGGTGCTAGAGAGTTTCGAATCCAATAATGAGCCCTCTCCAATACCTGCACAAAACGATACAGGGGATGAACAAAAGGGAATTGAGGGAAAAAATATACCCGCACATAACGATACAGGGGGTGCACAAAAGGATATAGGGGTAGAAGACCTACCCGCACAAAACAATACGGGACCTGCACAAATAGATACAGGAGGAACACAAAAGGATACGGGACCTACACGAAACAAAACAGGGTACCCGCACAAAACGGAACACTTAAATAGCTTAAGTATTAATGATTCTTTAACTAATTCTTTTAATGATTCTTTAATACCACCACAACCCTCATTATTTGATCCTGATTTATCCACAGTTTTTCCCGTGGTGGGTGTAATAGAAATTAATTTAGAAAAGCTTCTAGGATTTGGAAGTTACAAACACAACGAAAAGAAAAAACTTATTGAGTTAATTAAAAAGAATCAGGAGCTATTCCTGGCCTGGATCATACGTAATCACATTACCGCTGCAAAGTTTCCGGTACGATTGGCCGTAAAAAATGTCCAGGAAGGAAATGAAACAGAAGATCAATACCTGGAACTAGCTATACTAGGGTGGGGGATCACCGCTCAGCTGGCCCAAGTAAACGAAAACGATTTAAGTATGTGGGAACTTGGAGTGTATGAAGAAAATGAAGACCAGGAAGATTTGATCCAGGTTTATAAGAAGTTGTCAAAGCCTGCGAAGAAAGAGTTAATAAAGATGGGAGGAACCAATTTCCCCCAAATATACGAAAACATCAAGAACAATGTGTAATTGAATGTAGAGCCTGGTCATAGCGGACACTCCAACAAACCACCGACGCTAACCTAGTTGCCGTTGCCAACGTTGACGAAAAAGCTCATGATCCTTAGAACCCGAATCAAACTAAGCATTATTAGAGTAATTAAATTCCCTTCAGTAATTGATTCACGAACCCTGCTACTTCCACTTGGGTTGCCTCGTGAGGTTGTTTGTACAAAAATCTCGCAACCCTCATAGGGCCTATTGAATGAGGATCGGTGAAATCTTTTTGCAATATGTCAATGGCCTTTTTTCCATGTTCGTTGTCAATTAACGGAAGAAGGTGCTGGAGTACCTCCTTATGTCCGCTGCCATAATTTCGGATTATATAGAACAGGTCATATGCGTCTTTGTTTTCTCCTCGATTTGCAAATGATAATGCTTTGAGGATTATGTAAGCTCCAGGTCCACAGACCCAAACATTTCTTTTGGTGTTTTCTCTAAGTGGTGTTGTTCCAGATAACGGTATATTGATACGATCCATAAATCCAAGCTCTAATCCAGGAGTGATAATGGCTCCGAAATCAGGCTGTAGATGTTTGATAGATCCATCAGTTTCGTCAGAAGATATTTTTGGAATTAGAAAGTTAACTGTCGCCTCTATGCAATTATCAAGTTTCCACCTCTGGAGGGTTGGATTTTGTTTTTCACTGATATCAGGCATGAATCCGGCGCCTCGCAATCGTTCAGAAATCTGTTGGTACCGACTACCATCAAAAACCCCAAGAGAAAAACCTAAATCGAGATCACGCGTACCGACATGTACATCAGCTCCTTCGGGAGGCGGGTCTTGGGGAATTATTAGATTAGGAACAAGGCCACCAGCAATCACGAAATCATCGGAATAATCTCCAATTATTGTACAAATGTATAGGCAAACTGAACGAACGAGATCCAATAAGTGAGGACTGTAATCTGAAGAAAATGTGGGTTTAGGGCTCATCTGAGATTTGTTCCTAATATGAAATTACGTAATTCAGACATAGCTTCCGGGGCCCTTTCAGGCTGTTCTTTTAAATCAAGATATGCTTGGATTGGATGGACACATTTAATACCCAAGATTTCATCCAGATTCCAAAAGATTGATTTGTCATTTGGAGTAGCAATAATAGTGTTAGATCCAATATCTGATTCGGAGAAATCCAAAAGGGACAGCAGCTTACTATCGAAATTATTAATATAGATGGTTGCCGTACGGAAAGAAGCAAAATGAGTATATAACCACGCAGCACCTAAACCTGTCACAGCATATTTTTTCCCTTCTGTTTTTAAGGTTGCACTTATATTTTGGATAAGTGAGAATCCTGATCGCGCAGGTATATATCCTCGAATCGGATTATGCTTTGAGAAATCATATTTTTCTAACCAGGCATCAAGCAGAATATTTGGGTCCTGGATGGTTAAATATCCATTTTCATCTCTTTGAATAAGCTCTTGAGATTTCAATGATCCTGCAATTTTACTTACATATCCCTCACCAATATCTGTTCGCTGAGCTATTTCCCGTTGGATGAAACCATCCAATTGGTTGTATAAAAGATATCTTGATACTCGCGAACTTTTCGGGGAGAATACATTGGTTGACCGCCCTGGTCGCTTAAATAGATTCGGTTGATCCTCAATAATAATGCGAATACCCGGGCCTGTGATATTCGCATTTCCTGATAAATCTAGCCAGGAAATTTCTGCTTCTTTACAATGCTGACGACCAAGTGCGTGCATATACGGGACAACTAGAGTCTTTATGATATTATTTTTTTTACTCTTTACTTTTCTCAAATATTGAATCCCGTTTATTACAGAACTTACATCACCGTTTTGTTTATATTCAATCAAATACGTGACATCCTTGACGAATACAGTTGCATCGACTTCGTTTTCGTAGACGGTGTTGTCGTTCGATCTTGATTCGTAAATGATTTGGGAAGGCTCACATTTAAGCCATCCACATAAGAGATCTACTGCCTTTTTAATGGCGTTTTCTTCTGATAGAGGATTCATGACTTGATTATATACCATAACTTGAAAAAGTATTCAAGATTATGCATATAGTGAAGTTGGTTGTATATTTACCTTAAAGGGTAGACGTATTTGCCAGCACGATCAGTAAAAGCACTAAAAGTTTCTAATTGTCTTTGACAGCCTGCGCCCCGTGTCAGTTCGTGCCCAACCGCCAGTAAAGAGCAGAAAAGCGTTGAGCCACTTTGTTGTTTCTTACTGCGATGGAGATCGCGCGCCTGTTCCCAGCCAGTACGCACAGCTTTTGAGCACGGGTGATGGCGGTGTAGAACAAGTTGCGCTGCAGCATAATGTAGTGCTGGGTGACCAGGGGGAGTATCACGACAGGGAATTCAGCACCCTGGGCTTTATGAATTGAAACCGCATACGCCAGCACAAGTTCATCAGCTTCGTTCCATTCGTATTCCACTGGACTGCCGTCAAAATCCACGGTGAGAGTATGTTCAAAGGAGTTGATCTCCCTGATGATGCCGATATCCCCGTTGAAAACATTTTTTGAGTAGTTGTTTTGAATCTGCATGACCTTATCCTTCACGCGAAAGAGAGCCCCCATCAGCTGGCGATCCGGATTCTCTTCTGATTTGGGATTAAGAGTTTGCTGCAAGTGCTGGTTAAGTGTATTCACACCAGCTGGACCGCGGTAGAGTGGGGAGAGCACCTGAATGTCCTTTGTGGGGTCAAAGCCGAACTCTCTGGGGATGCGTTTGCTGACCAGATCAAGGATCCAATCCGCGGCTTGACGTGCATCTTCCGAAGGGAAAAGATAGAAATCGCTGTTCTGACCCTCTTCCTGTATAAACTGGGGCATTTGGCCCTGGTTTATAAGGTGGGCGTTGGTTATGATATCGGAATCCGCCGCCTGCCGGAAAATGGATTCCAACCGAGTGATGGGTGCAATGCCGCTGTCAATCACATCCCGCAGCACATTTCCTGCTCCCACGGAAGGCAGCTGATCCACATCTCCGACCAGCAGCAGGTGGGTACCAGCCTCCAGTGCTTTGAGGAGATTGTAGGTTAACAACAGGTCGAGCATAGAGGCTTCATCCACAACCAGGATATCAATCGGCAGGGGTTTTTTGGCGTCATGTTTAAACCCTTTCAGCGGAGAATATCCCAGCAGGCGGTGGATGGTGCTGGCTGGCCGGTCGGTGGCCTGAGCGAGACGTTTGGCTGCCCTGCCAGTAGGGGAGGCCAGGGCGTATCGTTTGTGCTGGGTGTCGAGAATGGAAATCAGATGCTTGAGGCAGGTGGTTTTTCCCGTCCCCGGGCCCCCCGTGAGCACACTGACCGGGTGGCTCAGAGCCGTGAGAACGGCAGAGCGTTGTTGGGGGGAAAGGTCAATTTTTTGTTTATCTAGGGAAGCGTCTTTTTCAGCAAAGGCAGGCGGGATGTCGCTCAAGCGGGAGGGAAGTTGCTGGGCGAGGGTCTTGAGAATCTTCGCCGAACCTTTCTCCGCATAATGAAAAGGAGTAAGGTAGACCACTCGCAGGTTGTTTGTTGCTGAAGGAGTAGATTCCGGCACCGTTCTGGCCAATAGCTCGTTTCCTTCCTTGATGGGAACTTGATCGGCTCGGATGCGGCCGTTTGCAGCCAGCCGGTCCAGCGCGGCAGCGATCATCTTCTGTTCGGTCTCCAGCAGTTGAACTGACTGCTGAATGAGCAGGTTGCGGGGCACATAAACATGACCGTTATTGACCATGTCGTTGAGGGAGTAGATCACCCCTGCTTCAATCCGGGAGGGGTGGTCTGAAGGAAGGCCCAGATTCTGGGCGATCCCGTCTGCGGTTTTGAAGCCGATACCGTGGATGTCTTGCTCAAGCTGGTAGGGATCCTCGCGGACAATCTGGAGAGATTTGTCGCCGTAGGTTTTATAGATTCTTACCGCCAGGTTTGTGCTGACGCCGTGGCTGTGTAGGAAGAGCATGATTTCCTTGATCTCTTTCTGCTCTTCCCAGGCTCCCCGGATCATTTTGGAGCGCTTGGCCCCAATTCCCGGGACTTCGGAGAGCCGCTCCGATTGATTTTCAATTACCTCCAGAGTTTGCTTTTCAAAATGGTCCACAATTCGCTCGGCCAGCTCGGGGCCGATGCCTTTGATTAGCTCGGAACCGAGGTAGCGTTTGATCCCTGCCAGGCTGGAGGGTAGGGATTGCCTGCAGATTTCCACCGTGAACTGGGTGCCGTATTCTGAGTGCTCGCCCCAATGACCTTCCAATTTGAGGTGTTCCCCTGGGGATATTGTAGGAAGATTGCCAACCACGGTAACCAGCCCATCTCGGGACAAGCCTGGGATATGTTTTTTGTCCGGATTAAGGCGTAGAACCGTGTAACCGTTGTCCGGGTTGACATAAGTAATACGGGTAACGGATCCGGTAAGTTTATCCATGGGAAGTAGGTGCGAGAACCATCCAGATCTGGGTGGAACGTTCCGTGTAACCTGAATAATACCTTTGCTAAAATTTAAACGTGAGCAGATTAGGAATAAATTGTACTAGAAAGTTCCCTGGAAATGAAACACGGCGATACTCTGATAAATGCCAATCAGACGGGATCAATTCACTCTCCCGGCGGCACAACCCAAAAACTTTCTTTGCAAGAAACATTCATATAAAAACTGTGGACTTTGCTCTGCATGCCTGCGGCAACCCTGAGGCGAAGCTGAGTCGGGTGCAACTTGGATTGGATTGCCCTTTGTGCTAAAATCGCACTTTCGCCGAACTATAAAATGACTATTTCCTAACTTTAGAACCTTGCCTGTTCAAATCTATATCAATTCGTTCTCGTAAATATATTTTCATTAACGATTGATAAGGAACATCCATCTTGTTTGCTAGCAATTTTAGCTCATTTATCATTGTCTCTGACATTCGCAGCGATACTGCTTTTTTGGCTGGTTTTAAATTCGGTAATATCACCTTTTCAGCCTGACTCCAATCCATGTATTCTGTGGAATCATGCGCTGCCCAGAATTCTCGTTCTTCATCTTCATTCTCAAATTCAGGAATAGGCTTTGGCATATTTTCTTTCTTCCTTTTGATTCATGTCACGGGCGGAAATTACCCGAATTTTGTTTGTTCTTATCATAAAAGCTATGAACAACCATCTATTTTCATTTGTGTGGCCTAACACATAGTAACGTTTTTCATATAGAGAGTATTTTTTATCATCAGTCAACAAAAGAGGGATATTAAGGAATACTTCTTCGCATTCAAAATTAGATACCTGATGTTTTATCCAATTTTTATCGATATTACCATCATCCCATTCAAAGCCATCAACGTTGTAAATATCCATCTATTAGTATATTACCATAATATACATATGGTCAAGGCGAAGGGGGAGATACTTCCATATTTGACCCGGCACAAACGGGATTTCCAGTCCTGGACCAGTTGCTAGGGGGAAGCGAAGATGTGCAGGGCGGTTTTTATCCTGAGGATCTATGGCTGCTGGCCGGAGCCCAGGGGATTGGAAAAACCTCATTGGCGCTGCAGATGGCCCACAACATGGGAAGTAAGGGAGTCCTGGCTTTATTTGTATGCTTCGAACACACACCGATCACACTCTGGGAAAGGATGATCTGCCAGGCTTCCGGATACATAAACAAGGTAGGGCAGGGGGATGGTGAAAAGAACCTGGTTAGCGTCTCGGATCTGAGGAAAATATACAGGAGTATGATCGAAGATTACGAGGGACAGGATTTCAGCCAGGAGAAACTGATTGACGAGCTGCTCTCTCATTTGCCGGCACCGAAAAAGCTCTGGGCCCAGTTCACAAAGTCAGCTGCGCACGTTTGGCTTATTAAAGGAGATCTACTCTACACTTCACCTGCAGCGCTTGAGGCTTATGTCAAAATGGCAAAAGAGGAAGGACACCGCCGGATAGTGTTATTTGTGGATTATGTTCAGCGGATCCCGGTTCCTCCACAACATGGACGGCTACTCGAAACCCATGAGAGAATTGAATTTGCTCTTCGGGCGCTAAAGGGTATTGCCATGACCCATATGATCCCTGTAGTTGGGGTAAGTGCTGCAGATGCAGAAGGACTCCGGGGAGGACGGATCCACCTGGAGAACATGTGGGGCAACGCGACCATGCAGTATGAACCAGACGGAGCGCTGGTACTCAATAAGGACCACACCGAGAATGGAGTAGAGCAGGTCAGGCTTGCGATCGAGAAGTCCCGCAGGGGAGAAAGCGAAATCGAATTACGCTATCCTTTTAAAGGAAGCGTGTACAGCTTCGGGAGCCCGGGGATCCGGATAGCAGAAGATCAAAGCTGGCAGAGCGAAAGAGCATCCCTAAAACCCAAAGAAATCAAAGAGGCATTTCCTGATTTATCAGAGATAGAGAAAACAATATGAGCCTAGTATACGTAATTAGAAAGAAAAACAGAGACCAGCAAGTATCGGACTATCTTTTATTAGAAGAAGCCCTTTACCATTGGAACGCAATGGGATATGAACACCCTGAATATTATATTGAGGCGTTTGAAGGGCCTGAAATAATCATTGAAGAAGAGCCGATAGAGGCCATGCACCTTTTTATCTTGGATGAAGATACATTAGACGATCACAATGAGCTTCTTGATGGGTTTTCGTTCAATATCTTCAGTATAGGCGGGGATCATGAATCAGGCGCTTAATATAATTAATGCGGTAGTGGTCAGCAGGCTGTTGATCTATGCAGCTGTGATAGATCTCAAGAAGAGGGAAGTGCCTTATGTGGCGGGCATTGGGATCATGTTGATTGGTGCTATTTCATTATTCTGGGAACAGCATTGGTTATTGGGTGTTTTCTACCTGGCCGCAGTGATGGGGAGCAGGGGAGGGCTGTGGGGACTTGCAGCTGTAGCGCTTGCGCTAACAACCCTGGCCAGTCCCCGGGCTCATGGCAGAAGCATACCCATTTATATTGGCGATATTCTTCATTATTACGATGTTCAGGTTTGGTGTATTTGGACAGGGAGATGCGGTACTAGGTTTTGGTCTATTAGCTTTGGCGTATAAAGATGGACTATGGATGCCGCTGGCTTTATTGGGTACAAGCCTTTTGGGAATTATCCCCCTGGTTTGGAAGAGGAGTCCGAAAGAGATCCTGGATCGAGCCACGCATATATTGAAAAACTTCGGGAGTATTGAAAAAGACGAAGAAGCTGTGAAGTTTCCCTGGGCAGTGATCGCGGCAGTAATTGGGTTGGTTTATCTATGGTTAGTCAGGGGAGTGATGTTGTGATGAAGAAAAGTAAACGATCTGTATTTTCTATAGTGCTGGCCAATATACTTGCTGTTATAGCCCTTGTTTCATGATTCCTTTCCTCTTGCTCGCGCAGCAATATAAATAGGAATGGGATCATAAAGGGCACAGAACTTTCTGGGAACGAGTTCGCGGAGTCTGTTGGAATTGAAGCCTACGACCTCTCCTTATATGAGGAAAGCAGCGAGGAATATTACGCAGCTTTAGGCCAGATGGAAGAAGACTGGTTTCCAAGATCTGCTATTGTGATACCCAAAGGACCAGAAGGGGGAGATTATCCAAATGCGCCGGCTCCGATATATGATGCGTTTCCAGGGCAGGAAAGGACAACAGAAGAAGGAGAGACATACGAGATCACCAGGACCTGGGTCGGTGATATTGGCGTAGGAACTGAGATAAATCTTGAAGGCGTAGTTGAACAGGGGGAATGGTGTTTTGTCACCGGTGAGACGATAGGTGGATGGAGCTCATCGGGCTGGGTATGGTGCTATAGGCTGTTTGTGGCGGAGTAACAACGACAGCAGGAGCGATGTTCGAAAATAATTGAGAGAAAACCGCATTTCGTATAGGCAATAGGGTGTTTATACATAACCTAGTTTGGTTTTTCGCGCGCACTTCACATCTTGTTCCGCTGATTTCTTTCTTTAAAAAACCAAATTGGGTCATACTGGGTCAAAATAGAGGAGGGGAATAATTAGATGAAAAATAACAAAAGGTTACTCTTGTTGTTATTGAAGATTTTCGAAATAAATTACGGGGTACACTCCTCTGAAGTGACCACAATAACCTGATTTCGATGAATTTGAAACTTGAGATAAGATTAGGTATCGAAATCATACACCGTTTTTTTATGGACTGGAAAATAAGAAAAGGTGTTTCGATTAAACGGATATAAGGAGTGGTACAAATAATGGGGACACGTCAGGATAATGGACAAATCTAGGTCTATAATGGCTTCCGGGTGCAATTTTGGTGCAATTAAAACGGAATTGATGAAATCCAGGTCAAATACACTTGGATTTTTTGTTTTAAAATCAAATTTCACCCTCTGAAAGTGAGAAAAATCTCAAATAAATAGGCTGGCGTCTGATAGAAGATCAGATGTTATTTTGGGCGTCTGACTGAAAGTTATCCGAAACCATTGCATTATTTTGCCATTAATGGCAAAATAAGCGTATGGAATTTGAT
>CAYORF010000066.1:0-15219 GCA_964406305.1 uncultured Anaerolineales bacterium
TCTCGGATGAGAAATTAACAGAGATCAAAGAATGGTTTCAAATAAACAGTGTTAATATCCCCGCTGATTTCAAAGAGCTGTCTATTCCTCAGGAATCAGCCTCATATGCGCCGCTGTATCGCCGGCCGCGAAAGATCTGGGGGATAGGTTTAAATTACAAAGCCCATGCCGAGGATCTGTCTGCAAAACTGCCCGATTCCGAACAGGCCAGTTTTATGAAGCCTGATACAACCATTGTCGGGCATAACGATATTATCAAAATACCGGAGCTTTCCCAAAGAACTACCGGCGAAGCTGAATTGGGTTTGATTTTCGGAAAAAAATGCCGAAACGTAAATCGGGAAAATTGGCAATCAGTGATTGCTGGATTTACAACCATAATCGATATGACGGCAGAAGATATTCTAAAGAGAAATCCACGCAACCTGACCCAGGCAAAAAGCTTTGATACTTTTTTCAGTTTTGGACCGATCTTTTATACCCTCGACGAAGTGGATGATTTCCCCCAGCTCCCGGTCCAAACTGTGATCAATGGTGAAATCCAAGCCGAAAATATAGTCGGCAACATGACCTTTTCTCTCGATTATTTGGTTTCATATCATTCCCAAATAATGACCATGCTGCCGGGGGATATACTCTCAACCGGGACACCAGGCGCGGCAGTGTTAAAACATGGAGACCTGATCGAATGCCGGCTAGGGGATTTTTATCCGTTGAGCAACCAGGTAATTGACTTGAAAATTGAGAAGGGACAAAAATGAATAATAGAATCTTCGATGAAACCGGTATCCGGGCTGATTTTTTCTATTTGCCGTCAAAGAAGCCCCAAAAAGCCATCATTATGCTGGGGGGATCAGAAGGCGGAAAATCATGGAGCCGAATCAAAAAACCGGTGGAGCTCTTAATTCAGAGGGGATATGCCTTATTATCTCTCGCTTATTTCAAGGCTGAAGGTCTGCCAGATACTCTGGAAGAAATTCCCCTGGAATATTTTGAAAAAGCTTTTGATTGGTTGTCAAACCAGCCGGGTATTATAGCGGATGAATATGCGATCCTGGGCGGATCCAAAGGGGCTGAGGCTGCTCTATTATTGGGAAGTAGATCTCCCCGGGTAAAGGCAGTGATCGCTTTTTCACCCAGCAGCGTTGTCTGGCAGGGAATTCCAGCAGACCGATTTGAGCTTACAAAGGATCCCAGATCTTCCTGGTCAAATGGGGGAGTGGGTCTGCCATTTCTTCCCTATTCGCCTACGATCAGCAAGTGGGATTTACGATTGTTAAATCTAAATAAGATGCATACCAACGCTCTCCAGGACGTTGGCAGGGCGAATGATGCAGCGATCCAGGTGGAAAAAATCAAAGGAGCCGTACTGCTCATCTCTGGTAAGCGGGATCGCCTCTGGCCGGCTGCAGAAATGAGTGGACAAATCATGGGCCGTTTAAAAGCCCATGATTTTATCTACCCTTATGAACATCTCGCTCTCGAAGGTGGCCATAACCAGATTGTTATGAATAAAAACAGCTGGCGCAAGATTTTCGAATTTTTAGGCGCTAACCTTTGATGGAATTGTGAGCACTGGGGAAGTCTATCTCTTTGGGAGATCCGTGACTTCTGTCATGATTGTGAACCATAATTTACTAAGGATAATTGGATAATTAATGAAGACCCACATTAAATCCTTGAATTTGTTTATTGCGATAATTATTTTTCCCGAAGTGATTAATATTTTGGAAGGGGAAGGACTTTTAGGATCGAAATAGCGGATATTGACCTTGATAACTATTCGATTGGATGGGAAATCTATTATATATAAATTGTTGTGTATCGTTGGCCGAATAAGAGGATAAGTATAGGGATAAAACCCGGATAGAATTTATTCGGGTTTCCCGTTAAAATTTGAATATTGATCACTGATCATTTTTACATGAAAAAATAATACATCGGAGCTGCAATGTGTGAACTTCTTGGCCTGAATTTTAAACTACCAGTATCACCATCTTTCTCGTTTCGCGGTTTCAGGCACCGCAGTGAAGGGAATCCTCACGGCTGGGGCATCGCCAGGTATGAGGGTAAGGCTTGCCAAATATTAAAAGAAGCAGCCGATGCTCAGGAAAGTAAATTAGCAGAATTTGTCCGGGATTATGAACTTTTCCAGAGCCAAATATTTATCGGGCATGTTAGAGATGCCAGTCGGGGAAATCACACCTTGCAAAATACCCACCCATTCAAGCGGGTCTTTCGCTCCCGAGAAGCCATTCTGGCCCATAACGGCACCATGGAATCTTTACCTTTGGGAAAAGAGGATATGAATTTTCTTCCTGTAGGCGAAACAGATTCAGAACATATCTTCTGCGCTCTCCTGACTATGCTGGACGCTGAAAAGATCCAATTCACTGATTACCGGAAAATTGAGAGTGTACTAACGGAATTTAACAAATTGGGCAAGATGAACCTGTTATTTTCCGAAGGGGAGCATCTTTACATTTACCGCGATAAGGATGGACATAACGGACTTTGTCTCACAGAACGAATCTCACCATTTGGGGTTAAATCACTTAAGGACGAGGATTGGGAGATCGATCTGGCAGCAGAAAAGAGCCCGGGCCAGAGGGGTTTTGTGATCGCATCTCATCCCCTAACGAAAAATGAAACCTGGACAGACTTGATTCCAGGATCCCTGATCGTCCTAAGGGATGGCGATATCGTTTATGGGTCGCTATCTCAGTAACTATTAACAACAATCTCGGAAAACTTAAAACTGAATACTTACTACCAAGGAAAACAGTATCTATGAAGATCAACCATACTCTCCTCCATGGATTGGCCCTATCCCTCATTGCCTCCGTATACATAATCATCACCTTTTTGATCAATCCGAGGATCTGGCTGCAAGATTACCCCCAGGCTATTCAGGACCTTATTCCGCCTAAAGATGAGAAGGAAAAAAGGCTTTCCCTGATCCTGGGTATTCCATTTCTGATTCTGTTAGTGGCTTTCCCCTTATTATCTACCATCCTGCTGAAAAACCATAATCCTGATTTTTCATATATTTCCCTGGCTTTTAATGCCTTTGGAGTGGCTTTTGCTTTTAACCTTGTCGATTGGCTACTCCTGGATTGGTTGATGTTTTGCACTATCACCCCCGGATTTGTCGTTCTTCCTGGAAGCGAAGGAGCAGCTGCTTATAAGGACTACTGGTTCCACTTCCGCGGATTTTTTATCGGAACGGTCTTTTCGATTATTGCTGGCCTGATCATCGGTGGTGTAGCTCTTCTTTTTTAGGGAATTACAAAAATGTCCCAGGAATATAAGCCCTTGCATTTTATTGGCTCTGCAATTGAAGTTGAATTTAACAAAGAGCCGGTATATAAGAAGAAACCGCCATGTCCGGACAGGTTTATCTGGAAGGATGAAACCTTCTCTGTGGTTGATAAGCTTGGCGAGTGGCATGACTACAGCCGCACGGGTCATATGACACATAATATGCGGCCCGCCAATATGGCCAAAGCCTTACGGCGCGGTTCCTGGGGTGTGGGGCGTTTCTATTTCCGGGTTTTGACGGAAAATGGACAGATATTTGACCTATATTATGATCGGGCGCCGAAGGATGCCTCTGACCGAGAAGGAAGTTGGTTTCTTTACCGGGAGATGAAAAAGACCGAAGACAGGTAACGTGAGAAGGAAGGAGTCTTAATGAAAATTAACCGTGAAAGAATTAGTAAAGCCCAAGAATTGATGCGTGAACAGGGCATGGTCGGGATCATGATCATGACCCGGGATGACTACCAGTACTTTTTCGGTGAAACGCGGGTTCAACCACGGGCGATTATCCCAGCTTTCGGTGAGCCGATCTTTATTTGTTTTAAAGCTGAAGAAAATGAGATCCAGAAAGCATTGGGAGAAGAGGATATCAAAGTTTTCTCTCATGTTGGGGAGCAGATGTCCAATGTGAGCAAATCCTTCCGGAGATTATTTAAGGAGTTTCCCTCCCAGATGGAGTTGCCAGATGATCAGCGAATGAAAGTTGGCATGCAAATGTGGTTCCAAACTCCGGCGTTCTTGGTGGACCTTTTCCGGAAATTGAATCCGCAGTTGGAATTGGTGCCTTCTGATCCAGTGATGGATCCCTTGCGGATGGTGAAAGATTCAGAAGAGATCGAAAAAATTCGCCAGGCCCAGAAGATCGCGGCTCTGGGCATGGACCGACTCAAGGAAATGCTGGAACCTGGACGGACTGGCCATGAATTGGCCACGGAGATCATTTATACAATGATGAAGGCCGGAGCTTCAGGCACCAGCACACCGATCCATATCAACTCTGGGGTCCGCAGCTGCTGGATCCATGGAAAGGTAGACAACGAGCAGATCAAAAATGGAGATCTGGTGGTGGTTGACCTGACACCTAAATTCCAGGGGTACTGCGGTAACCTGGCTAGGACCTTTGTGGTTGGGAAGCCGGAACCAAAACAGCAGAAACTGATCGATACTTATTTTGAAATCAATTCTGCAACCCGGGAAGCCTTAAAACCGGGAGTCACTGTGGGCAGGTTGGACAGAATTGGTAGGGGGATCTGTATAGAGAACGGGTTTGAAGAAAACCATCTGAGTGGGATCTCACATGGAATCGGCTTGCGATTCGAAGAGACACCTGCCCCAACGATCTTACCCAATCACAAAAATATTAAAATCAAAGAAAATATGGTGATGACGGTTGGCCATACGATCCTGGCTATCCCGGGTTATGGGGGAGTCAGGTTTGAGGATGTTTACCGGGTCACACCTGATGGGGGAGAGACCCTAGTTGAATACTCATTCGAATATAAAATTAATTAGATTATTAGGAAACTTAATCTTATTTGGCCTTTGACTTGGTGTTATTATTGTATTGTGAATTATAGTACAAGGGTGATAGATGACTGATTTTTCCTATGTAATTTCAGAAGATGAAGATAACCATCTAGTGAATTTGGTTGTTCATGGATCCTTGAATAAATATGAGGGAGAGAAGGTCATTATCGAGACCAGGGCATTGGCCATTGAACTACAACATGGTATTTTGTGTGATATCACAAATGCCACCTTCAATGTCACCTTGGCAGACTGGTTCTATCTAGCGAGAAATAAGGACGTATATCCAAACAATTCATTGGAAAAGACAGCGATTTTGATCAACCCTGACAGTTGGAAATTATTTAAATATGTGGAAGACGTAACCCAGAATGTGGGTATGAAGATCAGAATATTTCGAAAGAAAGAGGATGCGATGGCCTGGCTAAAGAAAGTGGACTAGCCGGTAACCGTCTAGTTCTGAATATATCTCAAACGCCCGTTTCCGGGCGTTTTTATTTTCACTAATGAATTTAATTATGCTTTGATTGGGATGAAATCCAAAATCACAGCATTATCGATTTAATACTTAATACTTACGATTTACTCTTTAGAATATCCCTTGCTTTTTCCAAACGTGATAATACGACATCCCGCCCGATGATAGGAATGATATCGAAGATCGGTGGGCTAACTTTCTGTCCGGCGAGGGCTTCACGCAGTAAGCCAAAGATCTGACCAGCCTTTAACTCCATTTCCACTGCCAGATCCCTGAGCGGGGTTTCAGCGTTTTCCTGATTGATCTCAGCCAATCCCTGGAAGATCTCCAGGATCTTTCCGGCAGCGTCAGCTGCCTGCCCAGCGCTCAGTTTTTCAGTGACAATTCTATCCGTGGCAATTTCAACTTTCTCATGGAATAAGAACCCGGCCATATCTACTACTTCAGTGAGTTTTTTTGTGCGATTTTGGATAGCACCAGCGACCAGGAATAAGGTCTCATCTTCCGGGGCATAGCCTACCTTTTCAAACCAGGGTTTGATCCTGGTTGCAAAATCAGCCTGGTCCAGATTTCTGATGTGCAAGCCGTTAAAATGGTCCAATTTGCTGAAGTTGATAGCAGCAGGAGAGGGATTGAGTTTTTCAAGGCTGAACTTAGCCACTAGATCATCGAGGGTAAAGAACTCGGTTTTATCGTCGTAGCTCCAACCCATTAATGCGATCCAATTGTTAACAGCTTCAGGGATGTAGCCAAGATCGTCCATATCTTTCATGAAGATAGGGTAACCTTGTTCTTGAGCTAGATCTGTATCCCGCTTGCTCATTTTTCCTTTGCCGTCCGGTTTTAACAGAACAGACAGGTGAACCCAGATGGGTTCATGCCAACCCAAGGCTCGATAGATCAAGCCGTGAACAGGGAAAGTGGGAAGCCACTCCGAGCTTCTCATCACATGAGTGATGCCCATCAGGTGGTCATCCACCATGGCTGCCAAATGGTAGACTGCCAACCCATCAGACTTAACCAGAATGATGTCATCCAGTGTACTGTTATCAACTGAGATATCGCCTCTCAGCAGATCTGTGACTGTAGTTTTACCTTCCTTTGGCGTTTTAAAACGAACCACATAGGACTCTCCATTTTTCACGCGCTCACTGACTTCTTCTGAAGACAGATTCCGGCAAGTACCATCATAATGATGGTTCTCGTTTCGTTTTGTTTGTTCCTCCCGTGTCTTTGCGAGTTTCTCTGCAGAGCAGAAACAGTAGAAAGCATCCCCGCTATTTACGAGTTGATCAGCATAATCCCGGTAGATCTGGGCTCGTAAGGACTGGCGGTAAGGCTCGTTCGGGCCTCCCTGAGCTGGTCCTTCATCTGGAGGGATGCCCATCCAATTCAGGGCATTATTGAAATCATCCTCTGCGTCATCCTGGTATCGTTTCTGGTCAGTATCTTCGAAACGCAGAATGAATGCTCCACCGGTTTGATGGGCGATCAGATAATCATATAAAGCTGTCCGGGCGCCGCCTATATGCAGATAACCGGTTGGGGAGGGGGCAAAACGTACAATTGCGGGTGTTTTATTTTTAGACATGATTGCTGCTCTTCCGTAATAATAATTAGATTTAAAATTCGAGATCTTTGTGTCTTAAGACAATACTTTCCACAAGTCCGATAGCTATGAATAAGGTCAATAGAGACGAGCCACCATAACTCACAAAAGGCAGAGTCAGCCCGGTAACAGGAAGCAGGTTCAGGTTCATACCAACATTGACTATGGTCTGGAATGTGATCAGTGTAGCGGCTCCATAAGCGATCAGGGCGCCAAAGGTATCACTTGATAAGCGGGCTGCCCTTAGGCAGCGGGTTATGATAAACGCTAGAATTCCGATCACCATCAGCGCTCCCACAAATCCAAATTCCTCTGAGAGGGCTGAAAAGATGAAATCTGAATGCCGGACTTTTAGAAAACGCAGCTGGACCTGGGAGCCGCTTCCGTACCCCTGGCCAATCCAACCCCCATCACCAATGCTGATCATGGCTTGCTGGACGTTATAGATGGCCCCAAATCTGGCTTCCTTATCGGGAAATATGAAATTGATGATCCTTTCCAGCTGATAGGGCTTGATCAATGTGTCTGTATTACTGGGATCATAATTCAATAATATTAGCGGGAGGCTGATTCCCAGGGCGACAGCGCCTGCGCCTCTGGCTATCAAAAGCTGTTTAATATCCAAACCGCTGGCCCATAACAGGGCGAACCACAATACCAGGATCACGATCGAGGTGCTTAGGTCCGGCTGCAATATTATCCAGAACACGATCATGAATGTGATTCCCAGGCTCTGGATAATCACGCGCGGTTTTTTGATCTCGTCAATTTTCTGAGAAAAAAAGTTAGCCAGGATCAGAATGATAGTGATCTTGGCTATCTCGGAAGGCTGGATCAGGATTGGACCAACAGCAAACCAGCGTGAAGAGCCAAATAGGGCGCCGCCCACGAGGAAGAGGAGGGCCAGAGAACCAAATGTCACCAGGAATAGGACTGTGCTTAATGCGCCCCAGTAGCGGTAATCGATCATGGCAGTGATTGCCATGATAACCAAACCGACTCCCGCAAAAATGATCTGCTTCTCAACGGTATTGGCTTCGACCAATTCAATGTTCCCTGCAATAGCAGACTGGATCATTGTTACGCCAAATATGGTCAGAAAAGCCACGGCGCCGAGCAGCCAGAAATCAAAATGGCGCCAGGATATAGGTCTCATAACTTAATACTTCCGGCTTACAGGCCCTGATATCGGAATATCCGCGATCAATCGTTGCTGGCGGCCTTCCTGGGTGATATCGATCCGCATGGATTTGGGATCGATCTGAATATAGCGAGATAGAACCTCCAGCAGGTCGTCTTTTAGATTATCCATTGCTATGGCCGAGAGATCCGTCCGGTCGTTGATCAATACTAACCGCAGGCGGTCTTTTGCTTTGTCAGCGCTACTCGGTTCTTTTGAAAAGATGCGATTAATGAAGTTATCCATGCCGTTAATCTCCTGATCCGAAAACGCTTGAAATCCGATTGAAGAAGCCACTGCCTTTATCCAGGTCTAGCAGGGGGACCTCTTCGCCCATCAGCCGCCGGGCAATATTCTGATAGGCTTGTCCTGCCAGGCTCTTATCATTGAGGGCGATGGGTGTGCCCTGGTTAGTGCTGATGAGTACCGCCTTATCCTCCGGAATGATGCCTAGAAGATGAATGGCCAGCAAATCGACCACATCATCAGCAGAAAGCATATTATTCTGTTTTACCATTTCAGGATCGAGGCGATTGATGAGAAGTTTAGGGGTTCCTTTTTCCTCGGCCTCCACAATCCCGATGATCCTGTCCGCATCTCTGACCGCTGATACTTCCGGATTGGTGATTACGATGACCTGATCTGCTGGAGCGATGGCGTTCTTGAATCCGCGTTCAATTCCAGCGGGAGAGTCTACAATGACCCAGTCTAGATCAGGCCGCAGTTCATCACATATGCGGATCATGTCCGAAGGTGAGACAGCGGTTTTATCCCTGGTCTGAGCGGAAGGGATCAGGTAAAGGTCCGGAATATGTTTATCCTTGATCATAGCCTGGCTTAAGCGGCACCGTCCTTCTACTGCGTCTACCAGGTCGTATACGATCCTGTTTTCCAGGCCAAGAACCACATCTAGATTGCGGAGACCAATATCGGCATCGATGCAAGCAACTCTCTGGCCCATAGTCGCCAGGGCTGCCCCGATATTGGCTGTGGCGGTTGTTTTTCCAACCCCACCTTTTCCCGATGTGATGGTGATGACTTTTGCGCTCATAAAGGTTTCCTATTGAATGATTATTGTCCTGCAGTCCAATCCCGGGCTGTAACCTGTCCATCTTCCAAGTAAGCAATTTCCGGACGGGGTTTTCCCTTCCTGGGTGGAGAGACACTGATTTTATCAGAAATTCGCAGCTGAGTTGGGGATAGATCCAGGGAGCACACCACTGCGTTGGTATCTCCGCCGGCGCCGGCATGAGCAACACCTCGCAAACGACCCCAAACGATGATATTTCCGCCGGCGATCAGTTCAGCTCCAGGATTTACATCCCCTAAAACGACAATATGACCTTGATATTTAACCTCGTGACCTGACCTTAATGTGCGGTGGAGAAAAACAGCTTCGTCTCCATCCAGCATTGAATTGATGGGTGATTTTTCGGGTTCAGGGGAGGATTCATCCAGTTTGATTTCCAAACCCAGATCCTGGGAAGCTCGTTCGGTCACTATAGATGTGCTTAATACGGCTTTCAACTTGATATCTCGATCAGACAATGTATTCCGAAGACCTGAAAGTTCGGGAGATTTCAAGGATCGATCTCCGACATCGAGGACTATCCGGGCGCTTTTAAAGAAAGCCAGGTTCTCATCAATATGGGAAATGAGTGTGTCTTTTTTCTCTTCCCATTCACCATCTTTGATCTCGATTAAAATCCCGTTTTTGATACCTTTGATCTCGATTTCTTTCGTCTGCATGGGGTCTACTCCGTCATTAAAACCGCCAAAAAATGGGTTTTAAGCACTTCATAAAATTATAGCATGAGAACTCAGGGGAGGACTGCTCTGCTGTCTATGGTCTTGAGTTCGAAGTAGGCTTCGATGGTTCTTCGAACGATAGGACCGGCTACGCTGGCGCCCTCACCACCATTATAGGCGAAGGCCACTACGGCAATCTCTGGATTGTCATAGGGCGCGTAGGCGAGGGTCCAAGCATGGGAAGGCCAGCTGCCCGGAATGCAAAGACCTTTTTCATTGGCATAAGTGTCACAGTATTCAGCAGTGCCGGTTTTCCCCGCTGCGGCAATGCTGACATTCTTAAAGATATCTTCCAGGGTTCCGCTAGTTACTGCGGCGCGCATGCCTTCCTGGATCTTCTCAACAACCCATGGTTCAACAGTGGTCGTTTCTCCAGTCAATTTTGCTTCACATCCACCGGCGCTTGTTGGAGCCGAGTAGATATCAATAATGGGATCCTGGGTTATATCCCATTTCATCTCTGGCTCAAAGGCCTGAACGATCTCACCTTCTGCATTGGTGATTCTCTCGATGACGGTTGGCTGCATTAACATCCCATCATTGGCGATCGTGGCCGCGGATGTAAGGATCTGCAGAGGAGTGGCTGTCACGAATCCCTGTCCCACGCTGGTGATATAGGTGTCTCCGGTGGACCAGTTCTCACCATGAGCAATACGTTTCCATTTAGGATCAGGCACAATGCCGTCTGCTTCATCCGGGAGCTCAATACCCAAGTAGTCTCCGTAACCTAAAGCGCGGGCATAGGTACCCAGGCGGCAAATCCCCAATCCTTCCGGGACTTCATTAGGAATCCCTGTGCCCAGCTCCTCAGCGTCGCCGCCGCCCAGTTGATAGAAGTAAACATTACTAGAGTTAGAGATTCCGCCAATAAAATCCAACTCTCCAAAGCCGTCATCTTTCCAATCTACATAGGTTTTGCTGTTGCCGGGGTCATTAGGTGTGTATTTATTCGCCAGCTGGATCTCAGGCGGCGTGGTAATGATCTGCTCTGGAGTAACCACACCCTCATTCAGGGCGCCCAGAGCGGTGCTGAGCTTAAATACAGACCCCGCCGGAAGTTCCGCGCCAACAGCTTGATTCACCAGCGGGTTGCGGACATCCAAATTCAGCTGTTGATAATAATAGGCCGGGATGATGCGGGCCATGCGGTTGTTTTCGTAGGTGGGGTAGGATACCATTGCCAAAATCTCGCCGGTCTGGGGATCCATGGCTATCACTACGCCGCTCGTAATTCGTAGTTCACCGAAATATGCGTTCCAGTCCCCGATCTCATCCAACAGGATCGACTCAGCGGCCTGCTGCAGCCGGGTATCTAGCGTGGTGTATATATTCTGTCCTGGAATGGAAGAAATCACAGGTACTGCATCACGTATGATCCGTCCGGCGACGTCCACCTCTACAACTCGCTTACCTGGTTTACCGGAGAGTATAGATTCAAAAAAGCGCTCCAGTCCGGCATATCCGATCTTGTCGCGATTGGTGACAAATCCCCTTTCGGTGTAATACCCTTCTTCAACACTGGAGATCGGCCCTAAAAAGCCGATGATATTGGCTGTCAATGAACCGGTTGGATAATCCCGGACCGTTTCTATCTCCAGGGTGATCCCCGGCCAATCCATGGTTTTCTCCTGAATGATCCTGGCCGTGGTTTCGGGGATATTGCAGGAAATTTTGACCTCACGGTAGGGGGAGCTCTGTTCTCCATACTCAATGATCTGACTGATCCCGTGATCAGAAACGCAAGGCACAAATGGATTTTCGGGAGTGATATCTCCCCGGGTAACCGGGGTATCGATATATTCCGCCAGGGAGCGGATGATATTCTGGATAGATCCTTCGTCATCAGGAAGATCGGCTGCCAGTACCACAACATTATAAGAGGCGACATTGCGGGCTAATACGATCCCGTTGCGATCAAAGATCACACCTCGGGTAGGGGCCAGGCTGATTTCCCGCAAGCGGTTTTCTACCGCCGCAGCCACATAGCTATCCCCGTTCAGGATTTGGATGGAAAATAGGCGGAAAATGAAGATCAGAAAGACAACTCCCACTACGGCCGCAAAGGATAGAATCCGGCCGCTTTTAATTTTATTGTGGGAGGAGATAGGAGATAACATATTATTCCTGAGGGTTGATCTGTTCCAGGATATCCTGGGTCAGAATGAATATTGGCAGGGAGATCATGAAGTTGAGGATGACGCTTGGCAATGTCACTACCTGTAAAACAGTACCAAGTGATATATCACTACCTTGGAGGAATAGAACAATGAAGGATAAGGCGTGAGAGAACATGGTACCAAAAAATACTACCAGGAGCTGCATCAGGAACGAAAATCGCCAGATCCTGTCCCGGATGATTAATGCCAGGCCAGTTGCGAGTAAATAACTTACTGTGAAGATCCCAAATGGCAGTCCGGAGAGAAAATCCATGAATAAACCACCCACAATACTCCACTGCCAGGAAGTCGTGACAGATTTCTGCAGGGCTATGGCTACCAGCACAACCAAAACAAGATCTGCAATGCCGCGATTTAGCGGCAGTCTGCTGACTACTGCAGATTGCAGGATGGCTATTAGTCCTAATGTGGGAATGCTTAATATCACTGACATAATCTGGGTACCGATCCAGTTCAGGGAGTGCCTGATCCAGGGATCAAGGGGGTGAAATCAACAGGCTCAAAATTAGTGATCACCAGCACTATGCTCAGATCTGAAAAATCTGTCACAGGCTGCACGGATGCACTCTGAAAAATGGCATTCTCCCGGCTGCGAACGCTAGTAATTTGACCAACAATGATATTGGCTGGGTAATTTCCTCCCAAGCCGGAAGTAAGGATCAGGTTCCCGGGATTTACATCGTCATCCTGAGGAATTTGCTCGAGGGTGATATCTCCTGTAATCGAGCCGCTCAAAACAGCGGCACTCCTGGATGGTTCCACTCGCACATTGATCCTTGTAACAGGGTCGGTGATCAGGCTTACTCTGGCACCTGTGGCTGTGACCTGTACCACACGACCTGCCAGGCCGTTCTGAGTGACAACTGGCATGCCTCTCCTAAGCCCATCATCAGATCCCCTGTTAATAATTATATAGTTCAAAAAAGGGCTCGGGTCCCGGCCGATGACCGAGGCGCCAATATATTGATGTTCTGGATTCGCCCGCGCAAATTCCAGCAAGGCAGATAATATCTCGAACTCTATTAACTGTTGCTGCAATTCAACGATCTGGGCTTGCATGAGGGCATTCTCAGCCTCGAGCTCAGTATTTTGCTGGCGGATCTCCCGGATGTCCTGAGAGGAGGAGACGAAATTTTCGACCCCTTGGTATTGGAGAGAAACCCATGTTTGAACGGAAGTAAGCGGGGATACTATCCAGCGCGAAAATGAGGTGAATACACCGCTGAGCGCCAGTGCAAGAATGCCGATAGCTACCAGGCTGAGTGCTATTATGCGAAGTGATTTTGGAAATCGAATATTCATACTGGGGTTAGGTGATTCATTCTACCGCTCCCCGGAGTAGTGAGCGAAACTGATTAACGTGAAAAGAAGTTCGGGGTTTGGCAGGATAGTTTGTTATTCCAGGAGTTTAATCTCTTTGGGCGCTTTTGCGCTCCAAGCCGATAAATAATCCCTTCCATTTATCCAAATCTTCCAGGGCGATACCAGCGCCCCTGGCCACACAGCTGATTGGGTCTTCGGCCAGCCAGGCTCGGACTTGGAGCTCTTCGGTCAAGCGTTGATCTAGCCCCTGCAGAAGCGATCCTCCGCCTGCCAGGCAAACGCCGTTATCCATCAGGTCTGCCAATACCTCAGGTGGGGTTTCGTCCAGGGCATCCCGGACGGTATTTATGATAGTCTGAACGGAATCTGATATCGCAGCTCTTATTTCAATCGATGAGATCTCAATTGAATCCGGCAGCCCGGTCACTAGATTTCGACCCCGCAGGGTCATGGTTTTTTCTTCTGTTAGAGGGAAAGCAGATCCAATGGTGATTTTAGTTTCTTCGGCTAATCTATGACCGATCAGGATGTTGTATTTATTACGGATATACTGGATGATATCTTCGTCCAGTTCATCACCAGCCACACGCAGTGAGCGGGATGATACTACGCCACCCATGCTCATGATGGCAACTTCGGATGTACCACCGCCGATATCTACGATCATTCTACCGCCAACTTCATCGATGGGCAGTCCTGCGCCCAGGGCAGCTGCGACGGGTTCTTCGATCAAGTAGGTGTTGCGGGAACCAGCGGCCATGGCTGCGTCGTACACAGCCCTTTTTTCGACCTCTGTTACGCCAGCAGGAATACCGATCACTACCCGCGGCCGCGGAACAGGCACAATGCTCTGTTGGTGGGCTCGGGCGATGAAATATTCCAGCATGGCCTGGGTGATCTCAAATTCGGAGATTACACCATCGCGAAGTGGACGAAGAGTGATGATATCAGCCGGAGTACGGCCGATCATCTCTTTTGCGGCTGCACCGATCGCAATAGGCTCCCGGGTGCGTTTATTAATTGCTACCCAGGATGGTTCGTTAATGACGATACCCTTACCCTTGACGTTTACCAGGGTATTTGCCGTTCCTAGATCGATACCAATATCCAGTGAGAAATATCCCAACAGCCAATCGAAGGGAGAAAATGCCACTACTAACTCCTTTTTTCTAACAGATAGATTATACCAGCAAAATTTATTGATAATAGGGGCTGGGGTTTCCTCAAAGGAAACCCCAGCCATACTATAAAAACCAGTAAACCCCTTGATTTGATAGCTAGAATTCTCTATAATGGAAAGGAAAGATATTCAAAAATCAGATTTCTTGAATATCTGATTGATTTGGCATTTAACAAGGGGAAAATATGCCTGTATTTGGAGGAAAAACAACCCGAATTATAATCCTGGGATTGATCGTTCTTGGCGCTGGATCGATCTGGGGCGCATGCAGATTTGTCCCAAAAAGACTCTCGATCTGTGAGGTGCAGGGAAATGGTGAAATTTCAAGGTTTGTTGGTAAAAATGTCACCATTCAAGGCATAGTTAGTGCTTAACTCGAAGGGGGTATCCCCGCTGGTTTCTTCTTGGTTGATCGAAACTGTCCAGTTGATGATGGCAGCTCGCAGGGTATATTCGTTGAGGGAGAAAACTTCGGGGATTTTGTGCACCTGGGAGATGAATTGCGGGTTAAGGGTCTGGTTAAGGAAGTAGGTGGCGAGACCAGGATCAAGTGTGACCAGTCTGAGGTGGAGATCCTCTCTCGGGGGAATGATCTTCCGCCTGGGATCAATTTGG
>CAYORF010000067.1:0-14511 GCA_964406305.1 uncultured Anaerolineales bacterium
TCTGCCATTTCCTCTTCTTCGACTTCCTCAACCTCTTCTACCTCTTCTACCTCTTCGACTTCCTCAACTTCTTCGACAGGGGCTGGTTCAGGGGCGCAAGCGGCCAAGACCAAGGAACCGATCATCAATAGAGAGATCAAAATAAATAGTAGTTTCTTTGACACTGTTTCTCCTCCTATGAGAATTTGAAATAGGATATTGCTTCATAATGGTTTTTAGATTATATCTACTCCAGGCATCACCTCCTTAATTGCAAAAATATGCAAACAGATCCCCTCTTGATAGCGGGAATAAAAAATAAGGATAATAATAATAGAAATAAACTGCTGTCCGAGTAAGTCAAATCTCTCTGTTTACTGATGCCGTGATCTTTTCCCCGCTTGGCACCGCCTAAAGGTTATATTCTTTCTGGGTATCGCCTTTAGGATTTTTCCCCCTGAGATTATTTCACTCAAAAATAGTACTTGGGATTTGATTATAAACAACTTTCAAATCCTGTCAACTTCTTGTTATGTTCATCCTCTAATATACTTGTGGCTGGACTTCATTATTCTGATGGGATTTCCAAGAGTTCCATTGAGTATACTGTACTCATCAATAAATCAACCCCCAAATTAAATCCGGTTTGGCAAAATCATCCTTAAGTAGGGAAGTTTCTCCTCCTTAACCCATACCAGCGAGTGTACATGTGACACATCGTACCCTCGCTGGCCTTGTTACAAATACTCAAGTAGTACTTTAATCCTCTGGCGGGGCCGGAATGAAGCCTTTTTTCTCCATCAGGGACGTCAGATCCCTGGACCTCTTAATTGCCTTCATGGCGCTCTCATAGAGCTCGTCATAAGTGCGCTCCAGCTTGGCGATCCCTTGTTCCTGGGCTTTCATGCCGACGGCTGCAGCTTCTTTCGCGAATACTTCCCAATCATCCATGGTGGGCAGCAGATGGTCCTCATCCAGCTGATCACCAATTTGGTCAGCCAACGCCTCCGCGGCCGCAAAACACATCTCATCTGTTATTGTGGATGCCCGGACATCCAACACACCCCTGAAAATTCCAGGGAAGCCTAGTGAGTTGTTTACCTGGTTGGGGAAATCGGATCGTCCGGTGGAGACCACCCTGGCGCCAGCTTCTTTGGCTACCCAGGGCCAGATCTCAGGAATGGGATTAGCGCAGCTGAATACGATCGCGTCAGTATTCATGGACTGGACCCATTCCGGTTTGATCACATCAGGGCCAGGTTTGGAGAGGGCGATCACAACATCCGCTCCCTTCATGGCTTCCCCGATGCCGCCCTGCTTGCCTTCCGGGTTTGTTATCTGGCACAGCCTCCATTTTTCTTTGAAAAGATCCTTTTTCTCCTCGATATCCTGACGATGTTTTCCTAAAATACCTTTACTGTCCACATGCAAACAATGAGCCGGATTAACACCCCAGCTGTAGATCAGCCGGGAAATCGCTACATTTGAGGCTCCTGTACCAATAAAAGCGATCCGGATATCTTTTTTATCTTTGCCCACAACTTTCAGGGCATTCATCAACCCGGCCAGAGTCACTGTTGCTGTGCCCTGCTGATCATCATGCCAAACAGGGATCTCACATTTCTCACGCAGTTCATCCAGGATCCGGAAACATTTGGGCTGGGCAATATCTTCCAAGTTTATTCCTCCGAAAGAAGATTGCAGTAACAGCACCGTTTCAATGAAAACATCTGGGTCCTTGGTGTCCAGCATGATCGGTACCGCGTCCACGCCGCCCAGATATTTGAACAGAAGCGCCTTGCCTTCCATTACAGGAAGGCCAGCTTTCGGACCAATATCTCCCAGTCCCAGCACCCGGGTTCCGTCACTGATCACGGCAATGGTATTTCCCTTGCTGGTATGCTGGTAGATCATCTCTGGGTCCTGGTAAATATCCCGGCAGGGCGCGGCAACACCCGGTGTATACCAAATCGCAAAATCATCGATGTCCCGCACAGTGCATTTGAGCGTGGTTTCCATTTTTCCTTTATAAAAGGGGTGCAATTTTAGAGCATCAGCTGCTGGTTTTTTTGCTTTTTCTAGCAGCTCTTCTACATTGATCTTTTCATCAGACATTAGTCCTCCAGTTCCTATTTCTGTTTAAGCTGGAATACCTTAAATGATTAGGGCTGTTTCATTATAGATGATTCAATTTTTGAATTAACCTAGCTTTTATCCTCTCATCAGGTGTCGTTTAGCATGACATTTCATTAAATGAAAGCTCCCGGAGCCTTGAAGGCTCCGGGAGCTTTTTGTCGAAAGGACTCAACCCCTAAATACTCCGGGGTTCTTGCTTACTTACTGTTCCAGGAAGGAATCGGCATAGATCACTTTATTCAGAAGAACCTGGGCAGATTTCCAGACAGCTAACTGTTCGGGATCACTTTCATCGATATCTGCCTTTGTGATTTCACTCATATTCTCAGTGGCATCATGGAGTTTCAGATAGAGTTTACCCAGGGCGGTTTTATCATCCCGTTCTTCAATAATGCGGATGACTTCGTTCTGCTTTTTATCGAGGGGATCTGCAATCATCATTTCCAATCCTGCACCCATTAACATGGCAAGATAGACCCGGTTCAGGATCGGGCGGGTTTCTTCTGGCACAGCATTGGAAACATTGGAGAGACCAATAGAAATCGAGGGTGGTGGATCACCCGCAAACTTGATCGTCCGGACAGCTTCGATCAGTTCCGGGCAGTATTCTTGGCATCCAGAAACGGTCAGAACCAGCGGGTCAATGATCAGATCTGGCAAATCCATGCCCACTTCGATCGCTCTAGGGATCAGGTACTCCAGGGCAATATTCACACGCTCGTCAGCTCCCACAGGAATGCCTTCTTTCTTGAGGGTCAAGGCGATCAACTGAGCGTCATATTTTTTCGCCAACAGGGGTACTTGCTCCAAACGTTCCGCTTCTGCAGAGGTGGAGTTGATAATCGGGCGGGCTTTTGTGATCACCTTCAGAGCAGCTTCGATGCCTTCTATATTGGTGCTGTCGATGCATAGTGGAACGTCCACAACTTCCTGAACGATCTTGGTCATCCAGGGGAAGATCTCTTCCCATTCCTTCTTCTGTCTGCCGAGGTTCAGGTCTACCGCGCTGGCACCCATCTCTACCTGTTGGATGGCTGATTTCTTAAAGAATTCAGCATCCCGTTCAGCCAGGGCCTTTTTAACACTCGGGGATATGATATGAATATTCTCACCAATGATGTACATTCTGACGCCTCCTCAATCTGGACTTTGTTTTACTAAGGTTATTATGGTTTGTAACTGTGCTCCGCTATTTTTCCCCACCGATCTTCACCGATGGAAAGAGAGTCATATCGGTGTGGGGTAGAAACATTGCTGATGTAAAAGCGTCAAAAAAGCGATTGTCTGCTGAAAGCTCAATATAGGTCATTCGGTTGGCAATGTCCGAGATCTCTTGCCGATATTTAAAATCAAGCAAGGCCAGATATGCTCCCTTTAATGAGGTGTTTCCCAGGAACTGGAATCGTTCCCAGGGCATATCCGGCAGCAAGCCTATCTGAACCGCTTTCTCAACATTGATATACTGGCCGAAGCCACCGCCAATCAGGACTTGCTCGACAGATTCGAGGGGAATACCCACACTGTCACCCAAAACGGAGAATCCTGCAAAAATGGCTGCTTTGGCGCGCATCAGATTATCAATATCCACTTCAGTCAGGAAGATATCTTCATCAATCTCGTTATCATCCGCCCAACTGACGACATATTCCCCGCCATGGGAACCTTTCCGAACACGTTTTGTGTCCAAGGAAAAGTCGAATCGGCCGCTCTTATTGATTACCCTGGTCATTAACAGTTCCGCCAGCAGCGAAATCAGAGCACTTCCGCATAATCCTTTTGGCTTCCCATCCCCAATCACGCGCCAGGATGCTTCTTTGGTTTCATCATTGATCCAGACCTCATCAATTGCACCTGTTGTCGCCCGCATACCGTGTAAGACCCCTGCTCCTTCAAATGCAGGGCCGGCCGAACAGGCACAGGTCACCAGCCATTCTTTGGATCCCAGGACCATTTCTCCATTGGTACCCACATCCAGGAAGAGTGTGATTTTCTCGGTTTCGGACATACCTGAAGATAATACCCCTGCAGATATATCTGATCCAACATAACTGGCAACCCCCGGCAGGCAAATAACTTTCCCCTGGGGATGAGTACTTAATCCTGCTTCCAGGGAGCTCATTACAGGTATATAGTTGGCGACCGTTATATAAGGAGCCAGGCGAATACTGGAGGTGGGAATCTGCAGCAGCAGGTGCATCATGGTGCTGTTCCCGGATATGGTGATTTTGTAGATCTTGTCAGGGCATGATTTACCTCGATGACAAGCTCGTCCCATCAGCTCATTAATGGTTTCTAAAACCAGTGATCTGAGAGTTTTATCGCCTTCCCCTTTTCCAGCAAAAATAATCCTAGAGATGACGTCCTCTCCACGGGCGATCTGGGCATTATATTCAGTTGCCTGTCCTTTGGGCTCACCGCTGATCAAATCCACCAGCATCACCTTGACCGTGGTTGTCCCTATATCCACTGCCGCTCCCCAAAGCGGGGTATCCTCAGGTACCACTCCTGGAAGCAAATCTATCAGTTCGGCAGCCCCGCCTTCTTTCATTCCGCCTTCAACATAAAGGACCGGGGTTACTTTCCAGTCCCCTTCACGCAGAACAGCCGGGAGTATCTGCAAGACAGGCAGAGAGATCGATAGCTCTGTCAACCCGGTCTCCATAAGTAAAGCTGTCTTTAAACGGGCCCAGTCGCTTGTTTGATCCTCTATGGAGGGATGTTTCAAGGTTACGGGAATCCGATGGACAGTTTGGTTTATGTGATGGTCATAACCTGAAGGTACACTGACATCAGTCGCTGACTGTCCTGTGGTTAAGTGTTGCTGAATCTTTTCCTGCGGTGGGACAATAACAGTCAGATCCCCTTCAATAATAGTCTGGCAGGCAATTGCATATCCTTGTTCAACATCCTCCGCTGACAAACGCATCGTGCTGCGCCGTCGGACATTTCCAGATGTTACCTGGACGGCGCACTGCCCACAGCGCCCCTGTCCACCACAGGGTTGATTGATCTCTATACCTGCTTTTTCAGCAGCGACCGTGAGCATAGTTCCTGCAGGAACCTCAACCGCTTCAGGAGCAATATCAAATTTTACTTTATAGGTAGTTGCCATTTTTAGTTTTCCAGCTGTATAAAGATAATAAAAGGTAGGGACCATTCAACACTCCGAAGGGCGACCCTACCTTTATTATAGAACACATACCGGCTTCACCTGTACTCCTATAGTGCTTCTTTCATAAAAGCAGGTAAATCCACGGCCTCTTTGGGGCCGACTTTTACTTCCCAATCAGGAAGCTCTTCCTCAAGTTCGCCGGACAATACTGCCGTATGACCTGGCAGAACAATACGCTTTTTTGTCACCTTTTCGGCAGCATTGAATTTCTTGGCATCTCTGGCGATGATTTCTGCGTCAAATTTTCCTGCCGCCCAGGCTGTAAGAACGCTCATGCCTTCTGAATCCGTTACCAGCAGCCAGGCTGGCAAACCCATACTTTCCACTTCGTTGGCTACACTGAAATATGTAATGCTGAAGTTCGTTGTGACCAGGAAAGGATCCTCTGGTCCGGGGTCATTAATCTCGTAAATACCTGGAGTGACCTGAATGGGTTCTTGCGGATCAGTATAGATATTAGCTCGCAGTACCAGCAGGGAATACGCCACGGCCGGATCAAAGTTATCCAGGACGATGAAGCTGCTATATTTTCCAACAGCTTGCATAGCCAGAATTGCTTCGCGAACTGGGTCACCACAATCTCCGGGGAAATTAATGATGGGGAATCCCAGCAAGCGACAACTTTCTTTTATAGCCATCCGACGAATGGTGGTATTGGCAGTTAAGGTACCTGCAAGGGTCCTCTGCATGGGAGCCAGAACCAAATCCTTCAGGTCCTTCCCTTCCAGTTTTTCAGACAGATCCATCATATCGTCGATATTGCCCGCTTCAACAGCAAGAGGTACATTAAATTCTTTAGCAAGTGCAGCCATAGCTTCCCAATTTTCCAAAGTGGCATTACCTATCAAGGGAGTTTCATCTTTCAAATCCTCCAGGCCGCCCTTCAATACCTCTGGAGGAGCAATCAAGATTAATGGAAGCGAGCTAACCTCTCGAACTGCCTTAACTGCGGCTTTGAAGTCTCCTCCGCGCGCCTGGACTGCAATTCCGCCCATCGAGAGCTCCATCCCAACATAATCCACTACATAGTCTGAGACTGGTTTTACTTTGGATTTGATATCATCAGTAGATTGATCATCATATACCCTGATAAATAATCCTGGTTCACTAAAGAATTTTTTGTTATGGCGGAAGAGTACTATTTCATTACCGCCTTTTACCTCTTGCCCATTCGATTTAACCGTTATAGGGCGGACTGGCGGGGCAGAAGCTTCTGCCAGCAGTGCAGCTGATTCCTCACTGACGTAAGGGCATTTTGCCAATTCAACTTGTTTGGCGGCCAACTTCATAGCGAAGGCCAAACAGGTTGGAAAGTCACACTCCTTACAATTGGTCTGGGGAAGTAGTTTGTAAATTTGAATCCCGCTTAAAGCCATTTGAATTCTCCATTGTTCTTATCTACTTATCTCTGAAGTCAATCGAGTTGAGCCTCGATAAAAGGCCCAACTCAAGTTTTATTTCTTACTCCTAGGAGCTCATCAAATCTTCAATAGCTTCCTGGGTCCGTTTGACACTTTCCGGGTGCCGGAGGACGATCAAATCTGCGCAGGATTCGACCAGCATAATGGCCGTGGCAGTTTCCCAGGCTAATGCCCGGGTTTCCCAGTCACCCCATGGTTCCGGCACATCATGGCCAACCTTGGATTCCTTGGTTTTCCAGCATTCCTCGCCAGGGGTTACCATCATCGGGAATTGGGTCATTGTGTCGCCCTGAAGTGCGGCAATCCGCAGACGTTCCATTACCGAGTATCCGTATTCAAACCCATAACCCAGAGCACCTGTCGTGGGATCCATTACGATGTTCTCCGCGGAAAGCCCCATATCCGTAATCAGGATATTTAGCTGTTTGGCCAGGTTCACATCCATCGCGGTTCGGGCTACTACCATCTGTCCATCAGCCATTGCTGAAGCAACGATAGTTCGATAATTTTTGTCTTCGCAAACACCCAGCAACAGACGTTCTCCCTTGAATTTAGTGGAAATTTCCACCAGGAGTTCATTATCAGGCTCAGGCTGGCCGGGGCCAAACACAATCAAAGGCAATCCACTGGCCTTAAGAACTTTATCTACTGCCTCAACAGCTTGTTCTTTGGTGGTGGGATTTCCTTCAGCGTCGGTAAGGGCAATTTTTAGGTACAAAACTTCCGCACCGGCTTTTTCCGCTGCCTTGGCCCATTCGCCCGGATCGTTCATGACGTCTCCCCAGGCCTTCATTAATAATTCTGACCAACCATCCGGTCTGCGATTCATAATCTCGATACCAATGACTGTCTTGTGGGGGGTCTGGCCTTCGAAATGCATAAAGGGCATGGCTGTGGATCCACCAATTGTGACAGTGTGTGATCGGGTTCCACCCTCGGCCGTTGTCGCGCCCAGGGTAATCTCCCTTACAACGCCATCCCAGCTTTCCTTAGATAGTTTTGTTTTTGTATCAGCTGGCAGCCAGGGCTCGTCAGAAACGATAGGAGCTGCAGCCACTGGAGTCGGTACTCCAGCCGGGGCAGCGGGCATAGGCGGAAGCTGGAAGCCTTCCATCCCTTCAATGCCGCCTAACTCCGCCAAGGCTGCTATCAGTGCGCGTCGCAGCATGTCCACCGCTTTTTCCGGACTACCTTCCGTAATTCCTGTCGGTGCTGATGGAAGAGATTGCTGAACAGGGGCAGGTGGCGGCGCTGATACTGCTTCCGGGGTGGGAGTCGGTTCAGGCGCATCTGGGGTGGTCTTTGCAATTACCGCTTCCGCTTGGGCTATTACATCATCGCTCCCAGTCACGCTTTCAGGGATGTCGAGTTCCTTCTCTTCACGCTGCATGGTGGGCATTTCCAAAACCGGGTGTTCTTTTGTTTTCACCCATTCTTGAAGCTCTTCTACTGTGGTCACTTCTTCACCATCAGCAATCCGGTCAATCAAATCTGGAATTCCTTCCCTTTCCGCAACTCCTTGAAGTTCCATTTGCATAGAATCTTTCAAGTTTTTACTCATCCAGACAATCCGTTTGAATCCACCCTCCGCGGAGATGAATTTTGTACTGAGCATGTAATACTTGCCAATCCCCATCACGCCAGGTGTTTGCACACCACCTCCAGCCATGCCGGCCAGAGTGCTGAACTTCATACCCATGGGCGTCATGCCAGTGTCTTCCCGGCTGACAACGATCACACCTTCCACTTCAGGGATGTACATCAAAATCGCCTCGAAACAACCACAGGCGGTCATCGGATTTTCCATGATCGAGTACATGGATACTTTTTCAACAACTCCGTGACTGGCTGATTTAGTGTAATCGATAGTTCCCTGCCAGTACCCTATCTCTTCGTCGTAGCATTCTCCCAGCTGAATGGGTTGGTTGGGTCCGGTCGGGTCAATGCTGAAGGAAGCCTTACAATCCAGCCAGTTATAAGCACCGCACAAACCCAGACGTTCCGGGCTGACCACACAAACATGATCCGGAGCAAAACTCTGGCACAGCGTGCATGAGTAGAATTCCTCAACCGAATCATCGGTCATATCTGCCAATCGTATATTCCGGAAATTATATGCTTCGCGAGCTGTTGCCAGCCATTTATCTATTTCTTCTTTATCTGTATAAACAGTCACCTGAACTTTATCCAATACTGCTCCGAAATCTCCGTGAAGACGGGCATGGATGATCTTGCCAAAATGTTCCAGGCTGAAACCTTTCTCTGCGGCGGCTTTTGAAATGCGGCACCAGACGATATCTCGCTGGCCGATATGCTGAATGCCGGAGGCCCCGTTTACAAAGTCATGGATTTGGCGTTCCAGCACCGGTTCAAAGTCCATTTCCATTTCGCGGCCGGCGACCTGGACTACGACGCCCATATCCAACGAGGCACCATCCTCAAGATCCTCAAAGGAGGGGCCGACTACCGTTACCTTGCCATCAGTGATGTTTTCCATGTCGGTCATGAAAAGGTATTCAAAGGAGCGGGAGTTTTTCCCACCAAATTCCACCCGCATATCCGCCCGGCGAACCACTTCGCCCTCAAAGGCGGAACCATAAGGCACAGGGACCGGGACATCAGTAATTTTGATTTTTACACCGCGGATCTGAATACATTTCTGAACCAGCTTCGTCGCCCTCTCTTGATCATCCTTCCCTTCAATCTCATTAAAGGGCATACTGACCACGTGTTCATAGGTTGTAACGCCTGTGGGTAAAATTTCAGGAATTACTGTATCTGCAATCACGGGGAATCCAAAGTTTATAGCACCAGCAGCGGCTGCGTACTTCAGGTCATCGACCTCACCCAATGCCAGAACAAACGCAAACACACGATCGCGATTGTACTCTAAGATGGAACGGGCCTGTCCTGCTTTGATGCCCCCAAAGGTCAGCGCGGATCTTGTTGCAAAACCAAGAGCGTAGATAGCGCTTATCGTATCCGTGCCAAAGGGCACAGTATACGTGTCATACCCCAGATCCACTCCCTCTTCTACAAGCTGATCGATTATGCTGCGCCCATTCACATTTCCAGAAAGGAAGGTGAGGATATTACGCTGCTGAAGTTCCCGGACAATTTTTACCGCAACTTCATTGGATTTCGCAGCACCAACAATCGCTGCGAATCCGGGCATGCGACCATCCACCAGTTGAATACCCCAGGAGCGAAGCTGGATATCGTCAATCGGACCATTCATGCGTCCAGACATTCCGAAATCCCGGTCTGAGTACTCCGTTCCGCCGCCCAATTCCAAACCTGGGTACAGCTCGGGCTGCATTTGGTAGATTGAACGTATAGCTTCAATTATTTCGGCAGCCATAAGAGTGGCCATTCCACTATCCAGTGTTTCGCCCAGATAAGGAGTCCACTTGGAATCTGCAGGAACCGGATGAAGCAGTTTTCGGGCAATCAATAAGACTTCTGACAACTGACTCAGTTCTTTAATTTCCAGACCGGTCATGCCGTAGATCAATGGTAAATAGTAAGCTGTATTCGGGAACTCGATTAGAGTATTAGGGCCCTTTTCATCCAATGCTTTTTGAAGCATTGCTTCAGCTTCAATCACCAGTGCATTTGCGCCGCGAACGGCCCGGGTAGCAATATACCTTGACATTATTTATATCTCCTTAGTCAGAAATTTATCCGTAAATTGCTTCTCGACGATCTACAACGGGCAAAGATTCGATTTCGAGCATACGTGAATCGCCGCTTTTACCGAATGCTTCTGGATCGTAAACCGGCAATCCTAAATCGGCGCGTTTTTTATCAATATGCTCAAGCGTCTTATTAATTATTGTGTCAAGATCATTGATGAATTCCAGTTTAGCACCGACTTTCTTTTCCCAACCAGTACTGAGCAGATCCGGTACAATCATGCTGTCTGGGACTTTGGGGTTGCTAGCCAATGGTGCTGTGCCAGACATAATGGTGTAAACACCTGAAGCCACCACATAGGTAGCAATTGAAATCGCTTTTTCACTCATCCATTCGGGTGCCAATCCAACCACTGGAATCTCACTGATATCCTCCCCAAGTCCGCCTTCTTCCACAACCTGGGTTAATACCGTTAAGATTCGGCTGTTATCCACACAAGAGCCCATATGCAGAATGGGTGGTATCCCAGTTGCTTCACAAATCTCTCTTAATCCAGGTCCAACTTTATCCAAACCAGCTTCTCCGGTCAGCAATCCAGCCTTTGCGCTGGCAATGGAGCTGCATCCGGTTTCTACTAGGAGCACATCATTCTTTAGCAGTTCCTCAGCTATCTTCACATGCATGGAATCGTGTTGTCCTCTGGGGTTGTTACAACCTACGATGCCAACTAAACCGCGTATTCTACCTGATATTACTCCATCATTAAGAGGACGGAATGATGAGCGGTAAGAGCCACCCAAGGCATAGTTGATATATTCATGAGAAAAACCGGGAATAATATCAGACTTTTGATCTGGAATAGATATGGCCCCTCGGTTCTTGTAGTTATCGATGGCCGAGCGGAGAATCTCTTTGGCAATGTCCAACGCCTTCTTCTCGTCAAATTCGATATGGGTCGCACCCTTAATTTTGACTTTCTTTGAGGTAGTGATGACTTCAGTATGAAAATTCTCGGCCAGACCGACAATGGCTTGCATGATGCATTGCACATCAACCACCATCGCTTCTACTGCTCCGGTCATAATAGCCAATTCCTGCTGCAGGAAGTTGCCCGCCGCAGGTATACCCTGCCGCATCAGAACTTCATTAGCAGTGCAGCAGATCCCGGAAATATTTACACCTTTGGCACCTGCTTTATTAGCATAATCCAGGATCTCGGGAGCTTGAGATGCGGCCACAATCATATTGCTTAATGTTGGTTCATGGCCATGGACAACCACGTTTACCATGTCATCTTTGAGGACACCCAGGTTTACTTCACCCAAGATAGGAGCAGGTGATCCGAACAAGATATCAGAGACATCTGTGGCGATCAGACTGCCGCCCCATCCATCACCAATAGCCGTTCGGAGGGCATGATCCAGTATGTGCTCTGCATCCTGATCATCACCAATATGGGTGCGGTGCAGACATTCCACAATTTCACGATCCACCCCCCTGGGTGTTACTCCTAGGTTCTCCCATACCTCGCGTCGATGTTCGGGCGCTCGGGATACTGAAGCGACCGATCCTTTCTGCTGCCCAAACTGGGCAATATAAAGATCAGCCAGGTCATTCGCGATCTCGCTCGGAGAACGTCCTTCAATAGGAATGTCGTATTTAGAGGCAAGATCTCTGAGTTTGGCTACATCTCGCAGGATATATCCTTGAGTCTCACCATTGGCAACTTCTTTAAGTGTAAAAGCCATGTCCCGGCCATGATCGGAGTGAGCAGCTGCTCCACCGGCGACCATACGAAGAAAATTTCGGGCCTGAATTGTATCTGCTGTCGCTCCGCAAACTCCTGTTTGGCCTTCTTTGACAATCCGGCACGGACCCATACTGCAGATTTTGCAGCACAAGTTATCTGAACCGATCGGGCAGGGCTTCATCTCGTCAGCGCGGGAAAACGCGGTTCCCAGACCTAGTTCATCTGCCCGGATCAGCATTTCCTGAGATGCAGGATCGATGGAATATTCTTCTGGGGTTCGTTTTTTACCAGCCATAATTAACTCTCCTCAATTTGAGTTTCTGCGACATCAAGAATCCCCATACCAGGGATCGGCCATTGGGAACGACCTTGATAGCCAACATTTTGCTCAAAACCAATAATATTTTCTGTCTGGGTGGATGATGTGGTGCGTCGGAAGTACTTTTCCCCTTCGCGCTCTGTTACTGGTACTGCCGGTTCTAAAGGAATCGCTAATTCTCCGCCGTATCCAGCCGCTTCTAAAGCGGCTTTTAACTTTTTCTGGGTGGTTTTCTTGGCGTCATAGTCTATCTTGACAGTATGGAAGCTGCTGCTTGCATATACGTCCTTAACTCCTTCTATCTCAAATAAAATGCGTCTCACCTCTTGCACATGATGATCTCCATACATTACTGGAACTTCAAGTGAAAAGTCTGTCATATTTTTCTCCTTTCCCAAATTCCACAATTAAATTAATTAGAGGAGCAATCCAAGTAGCCTTTATTCGCCCTGGGAGCTGCTCCTCCACAAAATCCAAGATAAAAATAACCCCTGATACCGGGTTTCTTAAGTTTGAATACCTGATACCGATAAAATTGGGTGCAGTTTAATACAGCCTGGGCGCTGCTCATGCAAAACTGATTAAAAATTCTCATGTGTAATGGATAACGACAACGGAGCCAAAGTTAGTAAAAACTTTCAGGTTTAGTATACCAGTATTCAATTCATTTTTCACAGCCATAGACATTGATTCGATGGACAAAACTCACTCATTTTATGTGACATTTATTTATAACCGGGCATCTTTCACCTCTCGGAAACCGCAAAAAGTAAAAATATGGTCAATTTAGGTATTTGTAGTATTAATGACATACGCCGAATTAAAAAATTTCGTATCTTCCTTAGTTGGATATTTGCTGTCCCAGATCTGAAGGTTTAACTGGATCAGTCAGATTATTCTGATGAAAATCTTGTGTAAGATAGACATAGATATTTGACTCTAAATAGTACAATAGGGCAAGATAGGCTCCTAACCTCCGGAGTTGTTCAACAAGGAGCAGGACTATGACCAAAACCGAAAACAACAAAACCAACTTCCTCCCCTTTATCCTGGTTGGAGTGGGGTTAATGATCTTCATTGGAATAGCTGTTTATATACAGGCCGCTAATGGAACTGACCAGAAAGTAGAGGAGGCATTTTTACTCCCGCCAATCGAAGTCGACCAACCTGCACCAGCGCTAACCTTATTTGACTTGGAAGGAAATGAAGTGTCTTTATCCGATTTTGTGGGGAAGGTAGTTCTTGTGAACAATTGGGCGACCTGGTGCCCTCCCTGCCGCCAGGAAATGCCGGAATTTCAAGCCTATTTTGAAAAATACGGGGACGAAGGGTTCCAGATCGTCGCGGTGGAAGCTGGTCAACCCGAGGCTGAAGTCCGCGCCTTTGTCGAAGAACAAGGGCTCGAGTTTGTCGTCCTTCTGGATCCTGGAAACCAATCGTTGATCACTTTCCAGAACAGCACGCTTCCTAATTCTTGGGTCATAGACAGAAGAGGCCACCTCCGGATGGCCTGGCTAGGCGCTATCAACGGCCCAACACTGGAAAAATATGTCACCCCCCTCCTAAAGGAGTAAATCATGAACGCAAAAGTTGATTGGAAAGGCAGGATGTCGTTTACAGGTTCGGCGGATTCAGGTTTTGAGGTCCCCCTAGGCTCATCCCCAGATGTTGGGGGAGACAATGATGGATTTCGGCCCATGGAGTTAATGGCCGTCAGCCTGGCCGGGTGTACAGCTATGGATGTCATTTCCATCCTTAAGAAAAAGAGGCAGGAAGTCTCAGATTTTCAGGTGAAAGCTGAAACTGAAAGGGCTGATCAACATCCGAAAGTGTTTACCAGCGCAGTGATTGAATACCATGTCGCCGGAAAAGTTATAGCGGAGAACGCGGTCACCCGGGCTATGGAATTATCCGCGGACGCATACTGCCCAGCCCAGGCGATGATAGGAAAGATCATACCCATAACCTTGAAATATTTTATCTATGAGGGAGAGAAAATCAGTGATGCCAAGCTGGTCATTGAAGGCCAGTTAGGATAACAATTTTCCTTGACTTCCTATATCGGCAGAGCATCTTGAGAGATTATTCCTTGATACTG
>CAYORF010000068.1:0-14233 GCA_964406305.1 uncultured Anaerolineales bacterium
AACGTTAATTATCTTTCAAATGCGTGATAAGCACTTAGGCGTTACGCCGCATTTCTTGCAGGAGTCTTGAAAACTGCCCCAAACCCCAGCTATAATCGCAGTATAGCATAATCAGCACTCGCACAAGGGGGAATTATGAGTGATAAAAAACTGCTTGACCGAGTCCGCGATACCCTGCGCCGCAAGAACTACGCCTACCGCACCGAACAAGCCTATACTTCCTGGATCAAACGTTACATCTTTTTCCATCACCTCAAACATCCCGGTGACCTGACTGAGCGCGATATCGAATCCTTTTTAACCTATCTGGCCGTTCAGCTTAACGTGGCACCCTCTACCCAGAATCAGGCTCTTGCAGCCCTGATCTTCCTTTATCAGGAAGTGCTTCACCTCCCCCTGGACGAGGAGATCCTGCCGGTCCCCGCTAAACGCTCTAAACATCTTCCTGTGGTGCTCAGCCGTCAGGAAGTCTGGGCGGTTTTGGAGGGGCTGTCTGGGACGTATCTGCTGATCTGCCAACTGCTCTACGGCAGCGGCCTGCGGGTCACTGAATGCCTTACGCTCCGTATCCAGGATTTGGACTTCGATCGCAACGAGATCACAGTCCGCAGCGGCAAGGGGGACAAGGACCGCCGCACCATGCTGGCAGAAACAGTCCGCCAGCCCTTGATCCGCCACCTGGAAGGTGTCAAATTAGCTTATAAAATTGCTCTGGAAGAAGGATATGGTTCAGTACAGCTTCCCCGCTCGCTGGGCCGAAAATACCCTGGCGCAGCCATAGAATGGAATTGGCAGTATGTCTTCCCGGCTCTTAAACCTTCCACAGATCCCCGCTCCGGAGCAATCCGGCGCCATCATCTGCATCCCTCTGGTTTAAGAAGAGCAGTTCGGGCGAGTGCCCGGAAAGCCGGAGTGACCAAACATGTTACTCCACATGTCTTCCGCCACAGCTTTGCCACCCATCTGATCGAGGATGGCTATGATATTCGTACAGTTCAGGAATTATTGGGCCACGCCGATGTCAAAACGACCATGATCTATACCCACGTGCTTAATAAAGGCGGCAGGGGAGTGAAAAGTCCTTTGGATTGAATGGGGATAACCATAATTCTTTTATGGTTTTTGAGTAATCAGTAATCTTCTCCACAAGTCTTCCATCCCCGGTCTTCGGTCGCAGGCTGTGCTTGCCCCCGTCTTCCGTCCTCCGTCTCTCTTCCCCGGTCGGGATGCGAAGCATCCGTCGGGCTCTCCACCCCGGTCTCTTTTTCCCGGTCGTATGTCAAGCGGACATCTCAGTCGACAGTTAAGGTCTTGCTCAAATTCCGCGGGAAATCAGGATCATATCCTCTCGCCAGGCTGCAGTGATAAGAAAGCAGCTGGAGCGGGATGGCGCTCAGCAGGGCCAGGGCAGCCGACTTCAGCTCTTCTGGCAAGTCCAGGTCGGGGATCACCAGGGTTTGCTGGGCATTGCCCTCCAGCCTGGAATCCTGGAAGCCGATCGCTATCACATGGCCTCCCCGGCAGGTGACTTCATTAATTCCGCTGATGATCAGAGGGATGTCATCTGGCCCGGCAGTGAAGATGACCGGATAGCCATCATAGACCGCCGATAAGGGGCCGTGTTTGAATTCAGTGGACAGGATGCCCTCGCAATGGGCGTAGGTGATCTCCTTGAACTTCAGTGCGCCTTCCAGGGCAACTGGATAGGTTAGCCCATAGCCCAGACTGTATAGATCATCCCAGTCCTTGATTTTTTCCACAACGGGAGGCATCTGTTCTTCAGATTTCTCAATGACAAGATCAATAAACCCTGGAATTTTGTTGAGAGCTTTCGTGTCCTGTTCTCCCCAGCGCAGCGCTACATAGAGTAAAGCCAGCACCTGGTTAAGATAGGTCTTGGTCGCAGGTACGCTGATCTCAAAACCGCAAACCAGCGGCAGGTGCACATCACTCACCAACATCAGGGTTGAGCCCACTACATTTACCAGCCCCAGTACACCCATGCCCCGCTCCCGGGCGATTTCAATTGCGCTTAACACATCCTTGGTCTCGCCGCTCTGGCTGATGAAGATGCCCACATCTTCAGGCCCTACGGATGAGCCGTACTGGGCTGCGAATTGGGGCGCCAGGACCGGGATGGCTGCCCGGCCGGCGAACTTGTTAAAATAGATCGACCCCAGCAGTCCGGCATGAGAGCTGGTTCCGCAGGCAATCACATAGATATTGCGGGCATTTTCCAGTTTTTCGATAAAGGCGTCAACATCCGGAGAGTTTTCCAATACCTGGAGCAGTTCAGCAGCCACGTGGCCCTGTTCGTGGATCTCTTTGAGCATAAAATGCGGGTAGCCGCCTTTCTGGGCGATTTCCATGGTTTCGATCACATGTTCCGGGTCCCGTTCGATCGTGGATCCATCTTCCAGGCTGGTGAGCTTGTAGCCGTCCGCCCAGAATGTGATGATCTCTCCATCATTCAGGCGCAAAATATTGCGGGTGATGGGCAGGATCGATGGCAGATCAGAACCGATGCAGACCAAGTCGTCAGTGATCCCGGCAACCAGGCCGGATCCCTTTTTGATGGCATACAGGCGGTCATCTCCCACCGCCCCGATCACAAAGGAATAATCCCCTTCCAAGTCTTTTGTGGCCATGCGGATGGCTTCCACCATATCATGGCCCTGGTCATAATAACGCTCGACAGCATGCACGCAGCTTTCGCCGTCGTTTTCTGAACGGACCACCATGCCTTCGGCTTTGAACTCAGCCATCAGCTCCAGGTTATTGACCACGTTGCCATTATGAGCGCCAACCAGGTCGCCGTCTGAATCCAGGTGAGGTTGAGAATTGATCTGGGAAGGGGCGCCAAATGTAGCCCAGCGCAGCTGCAGGATGGCCCGGTCTCCGGACATTTCCTTGAAGTTGTACTTCTCTGCTACTTGCTGGACTTTGCCAGCGTCTTTGCGGAGGTCGATCTTTCCTTCCTGGGGTAGGGTAGCCGCGCCAACTGTGTCATAACCACGGTAGGACAATCGTTCCCCGGCGCCTATTAAGATTGGCCCGAGATTTTGAGTTTCTTTAGTGACAATTCCAAAAATCCCGCACATAAAAGACCGTCCTTCTTGGTATTTCCTTCCGTTTTCGAGCCATTATTCTACCATCAGGCCAGAATGGCGTCAGTTAGCAAATGACACTATTTGGTGTTGTTTATTATCCCGTCCCTGATCTGAAAAATGAATTATTGGCGCCGAAACCTGCCAATTTTTCAATGATAAAATACAGTTACTATTTTGATAGCACAAAATAAGGAAAGAATTATGACTGACAAGATCTCCCCTGAAGATTTTCAGCGCCTGGCCGATTTGGCATCTTTAGAGCTGCCGGCAGAGGAAGCTGAATACCTTCGCAAGGAATTGAATAATCAAATGCTCTCTATTGAGGTACTGGAATCGATCCCGATCGATGCCGAGATCAGAACCGCTGCCCATGGCATCACCTATGATGAAATGAACAGCGCCATCCCGCGGGAAGATATCTCCCGCCAGGATCCAAACAGGGATGATATCCTTAAACAGGCTCCTGAATTGGAAGATGGGTATATCGTTGTCCCGGATATTTCCCATGAGGAGCTGGATTGAATATGAAAACCTCTGATCTCCCCGCATATGTCATTGCTGATCTGATAAAAACAAAACAAGTTTCCGCGGTTGAAGTCTTGGAGGATACCCTGGAACGGATCCGCCAAGTAGATGGACGGACTGGACAGGTGGATGCGCCAGAAGCTTCCTCTAAAGAAGACCTTTCAACGGTCCATGCTTTTACACTGGTGACTGAGGACTATGCCAGAAAACAAGCTGAAAAAATTGATAAACTGATCCAAGAGGGAGAATACCCCGGACCTTTAGCAGGGGTGCCATACACAGCCAAGGATATCTTTACTGTGAAGGGCATCAAGGCCACAGCCGGTTCCAAGATTCTCTCCAATTACATCTCGCCTTACTCTGCTACTGTTGTGGAACGCATGGCGGATGCTGGCGCGGTGATGGTAGGCAAGGTGAACCTGGATGAATTCACTTATGGTTCTTCAAGCGAATCTTCCGCCTATAAACCGGTTCCTAGGAATCCCTGGGATACCAGCCGGGTGACAGGTGGATCCTCTGGAGGTTCAGCGGCTGCTGTCGCTGTTGGTGAAGGTGCCATTTCCCTGGGCACGGATACAGGTGGATCGATCCGCCATCCAGCCTCATTCTGCGGGACAGTAGGATTGAAACCCACATACGGCAGGGTCTCGCGGTACGGGCTGATCGCCTTTGGATCCTCTCTCGATTGTCCGGGTCCGCTAGCGCGCAATGTGACCGATGCAGCCCTGACTTTGCAGGCTATTGCGGGGCTGGATCCCCGGGATAACACTGCTGCTGATGTACCTGTGCCAGACTACTTGGAAGAAATGGAAAAGGAAATCCGCGGGCTGCGAATTGGTTTGTCAGAAGAGTTTTTCCGTGTGACTTATTTCAATTCGGAATCTATGGAGCTGGTTGAAAACCCGATCGATCCTCAGATTAGGGAAGCGGTTCTCAGTGTAGCCGGGTTCCTGGCCCAACTGGGGGCCGATATCGTGATGGATGTTCCTCTGCCGCACACTAAATACGGTGTGCCAACCTATTTTGTGATCTCCCGTGTGGAAGCAAGCTCTAATTTACTTCGTTATGACGGTGTGAAATACGGTTTCCGGACAGATGAATCCTATGCAGACCTTCGCGAACTGTACCGAAAGACCAGGGGTGAAGCCTTTGGTGTGGAGCCTAAATTACGCATGTTAATGGGTATTTACCTTAGTGCCGCCCAATTTGATAAAGGATATTATGAGCTGGCTCTCAAAGCTCGAGCCTTGATGCGCAAAGATTTTGAAGAGATCTTCGATCGCAAGGGCAAGTATCATCTGGATGCCCTGTTAACGCCGACTGCTCCTTCAACTGCTTTCCCGATTGGAAGTGTATATGGTGACTCGGTGATGATGCAGTATTCTGATCAGCTGACCGTTACTACCAATCACGCTGGCATACCGGGATTAAACTTCCCGGTTGGTTTCGACAACGAGAATTTACCGATCGGTGCGCAAGTCTTGGGGCCAGATTATTCAGAAGGCGTTTTGTTCCGGATTGCCCGAGCTTACGAAAAGGCTACAGAAAAAGAAGGCTGGCGGGAAAAACGCCCTCCTATCCTCTCAAATAATGAGAACTGATTCAAGTTCTATCCTTGTTTTTGGAAATGTGACGCTGGATGTCATCTGTAAAACAGTGGATAATGTGCCGCGCTACGACTCGATCGCTTTCCAGGATGCGGCCGTCACTCCTGGGGGCTGCGCATCCAATGTGGCTATCGGGTTGGCCCGTCTAGGCGAAAAACCTCTCCTGGTTGCCTGCATGGGAGATGACCAGACGGCAGATATCCTGGTGGATGCCTGGGAAGAACAAGGTGTTGATGCCCGCTATGTCAAACGGATCTCGGGTAAAGGCACAGGAGTCAGTGTGGGATTGGTTGATAGCGATTTCCAGCCCCGCTTCATTCACACTTCTGGCGCCAACGCAGAGCTCGAGGGGGAGACCCTCAACCCTGATATATTCAAAGAACAAAGAATAGATTTTATGCACATCGCCGGGTATTTTGTGCTGCCCGGATTGCTTAACCCTGGTTTTGCTGGCACCTTGGCCCGAGTCCAGGAAGCCGGCGTTTTTATTTCGCTGGATGTGGTCCGTTCTCCGGCCATGAAAACCCCGGAACCGTTATGGAATATCCTGCCCAACCTGGACTTGTTCATGTGCAACCTCCAGGAAGCGGAGATTATGACCGGTGTATCAGATCCTCCTGGGGCGGCGAGTGCGTTTCAGGAAAAAGGGGCCCGGTCAGTGATCATTAAACTGGGAGCAGAAGGTTGCTGGCTGACCGACGCTGATCGAGGGATGCATATTCCGGGAATAGAAGTAGAACAGGCTGTGGATACAACTGGCGCAGGGGATGCCTTTGCGGCTGGATTAGTATCAGCATTAAGACAGGGAAAGGATATTGAAGAAGCCTGCCGTTTTGGCGCCAAACAAGGAGCGATGACAACTGGTTTTCTGGGCGCCGTCCGGCTAGACTAATATATTGAGGACTTATGATCGATTGGATCGCATTTGACGCAGATGACACGCTGTGGAAAAACGAAGAATATTATCTTGGAGGCCGGGACAGATTCCTGGAAATTCTCCAAAAATACGGCTTAGGCACTGCTGATATTGAGAATTTTGATAAATTTGAAGTTGAGAATATCCAGTATTTTGGATATGGGGTGATGAGTTTTGTGCTTTCGATGATTGAGATCGGCATCGAAATGACGGAGGAGAAGATCCATCCATCCGATATCCAAAAATTGATCCATCTGGCTAAGGAAATGCTCTCACATGAAGTAGAGGTCTTTGAAGGGATCAACCATTTGTTGGAAAATCTTTCAGCTGAATGTCCGTTGATGTTGATCACCAAGGGAGACCTGCTGCATCAGCAGCGAAAATTTGCGGCCTCGGGATTAGCCCAATATTTTCGAGCTGTCGAGGTTGTCAGTGATAAATCTCCCGGGGTATATGAGGGCATTCTGAATCGATATAATATTGAGCCAGAAAGATTCTTAATGATCGGTAATTCTCTGCGATCGGATATCCTCCCGATCCTGGAGCTGGGAGGTTGGGCGATGCATCTGGCTGGCCATCCCACCTGGTCTCATGAAGATGACCCAACGAATCATTTGGACCAGGAACGCTACCTGGAAGTGGAAGGGATATCCCAGGTATTGGAAGAACTGACTGAGGCTGATCTGCTTTCAAGGTAGATAATTAATGGTTTATTTCCTGGCTTGGATCCTATTTACGATCATATTGCTGGGATTTACGCTGGCTCGTTCCCATCCTTATCGTTTTCCCCGATTTTTGGCCTTTGAGAGCATTCTGAGCCTGATTTTCCTGAATGCTGCTGTTTGGTTCCTCGATCCGTTTTCGGTTCTGCAGGTTTTTTCTTGGTTCTGCCTGGTTGGTTCGATATTCCTTGTTGGATTTGGCTTTTTCCTGATCAAAACCAAAGGCAACCCGGAAGGGGATTTCGAAGATACCACCACTTTGATCACCAGCGGTGTATACAAATATATCCGCCATCCTCTCTATACTTCACTGATCTTGTTCAGCCTGGGTGCTTTTCTCAAGGATCCGTCCTTGCTCGGGACGGGATTGGTGATCACTACCGTTATTGGTGTTTATCTAACAGCCCGGATAGAAGAAGGGCATAATCTGGAACGTTTTGGGGAAGCCTATCAAAATTATATGGAACAGACAAAACGTTTTATTCCAAAAATCTTTAAACAAGGGTAGGTTGTTGCAGTTATGAAGATCCTAGAAAAACAAGGTTATCACCTGCTTTCAATTCTGATTTTGAGTGGCGGCATATGGCTCGCTGCCCAGGGGGATATTCTGGAGGGTGCGTTTCTGGGGCTGTCTACAAGAACCTGGTTGATCCTCTCGGTCCTGTTTCCAGTCCTGCATCAGATTTGTGTGGTGATCTGCTGGCGGGGAGAGCTATATTACGGCTGGTTATCCAATGCTTTAGGCGAACGAGCTTTTACGGCCTGGGCAGTCGGATTCATGATCTTATTCTTGGCTCGGCCTATCACTATCTTTGCCCTGGCGATCGCTAATCGCGGCACACTGGCCCTTCCTCTCTGGATCAATATTCCATTGATTGGGATCTGCCTGGCGGTAGTGGCTTATATGGCCTATTCTTTTGTTAAATATTTCAGCGCTGAACGAGCGTTGGGGATCGACCATTTTCAACCTGAAAAATATCGCAATACTCCCTTTGTCCGGGAGGGGATCTTCCGTTGGTCCTCCAATGCTATGTATAAGTACGCTTTCCTAGCTTTGTGGATGATTGGTTTGATCTTCAATTCCAAAGCCGCCTTGCTTGCTGCCCTATTTAATCACCTATATATTTGGGCCCATTATTATTTTACTGAATATCCTGATATGCAGTATATCTATCAGGAAAAATGAAATCGGCTTAATTGCAGGGAACTTTTCAGGGTTCCTGATCGTCATCTCCTCATAAGTGAAATATCACCAGGAGGAGAGCCATGGTTTCCCCTATACAATTTAAATATAAAATCTTAGTTAGCTTTGTCCTAGTTTTAATTGCCTTTTTGGCTGTCGCTCAACCAGCTCTGGCGGATGGGATTGTAATTCCGGATCCTCCCCCCTGGCCGGACCCTCCTCCCCTGGAAGAGAGCTGGCTGACCATTCGTTATCACCGGGTAACAGTTTCTATCTCGGACCAGATCGCAGTCACCAGGGTTGAGCAGGAATTCTTGAACGAACATGATTGGGAAGTGGAAGGAACCTATATCTTTCCCATCCCGGATGGCGCTTCGATCTCTAAATTTGTGATCTGGGTTGATGGTCAGGCCATCGAGGGAAAGATCCTGCCTGCCGATGAAGCCAGGCAGATTTATGAGGATATTGTGCGTCAGCGCCGAGACCCTGCCCTGCTGGAATATATTGGAAAGGGGGCAGTTCAAGCCCGGATCTACCCGATCCCACCAGGAGGTTCAAGGAAGATCGAGCTGGAATACAGCCAGGTGTTGAGCCAGGATAATGGCTTGATCAAGTACGTTTATCCACTGAACACAGAAAAGTTTTCTGCCCGGGCACTGGAGGATTGTTCTGTCCGGATCGAACTATCATCCTCCCAACCCCTGCGAGCTGTCTATTCTCCAACCCATCAGGATCGGATTTACATTGATAGAGAAGGAGATCATCAAGTTACCCTGGGTTATGAGGAATACAACGTGCTCCCAGACCAGGATTTTGAATTGATCTACACTTACAGCGATGATGATGTTGGGTTGAATTTTTTGACTTTTCCCGATTTGGGTGCTGGAAATGATTTTGGGCAGGAGGGTTATTTTCTACTGCTAGCTGCTCCGTCTGTAGAGGTAGACCAAATTATTCCCAGGGATATCGTACTGGTCCTGGACACCTCCGGCTCTATGGAAGGTGACAAGCTTGCTCAGGCCAAGGAAGCTGCCAGGTATATCCTGACCCATTTAAATCCAGAGGACAGATTCAATGTGATCGCTTTTTCTACTGGAGTAAAGCATTTCGCTTATCAGCTTCAGCCGGTATCAAAAGCTCCCCAGGCGATCTCCTGGATAGAAAACAAACCTGCTCTGGGAGGTACCAATATCAATCAGGCTCTCCTCGAAGCTATCGCGCAGCGCAATCCAACCGAGGATAGCAATACTGCCCGCCCGCTGGTGCTGTTGTTTTTGACCGACGGTCTGCCAACGGAAGGAGTGACAGAGATCGATCAGATCCTGTCTAATACCAAAAATAATTCGACTCATTACCTGCGGTTATTTGCGTTCGGTGTGGGAGATGATGTGAATACCGAACTCCTGGATACTCTTGCGGAAGATAATAGGGGGCTGGTAAGTTATGTGCGCCCTAATGAGCGGATAGACGAAGAAGTTTCAGAGTTTTTCTCGAAGATTCAGACCCCGGTTTTGTCCAATCTTGAACTTGATTTTGGGGACATCTTGGTGGAGGAGATCTATCCTCCGGAATTGCCAGACTTGTTTTCTGGTACACAGCTTATGGTCGCCGGCCGCTACCGCCTGTCAGCTGGGGATTCCGGAAAATCAACCATCCGATTATCTGGCTCAGTGAATTCTGACAAGTATGAATTTTCCCTTAGGACAGATTTAAAGGCTGTCTCAGAATCCAGTGAAGTGAACAGTTTTATTCCCCGTTTATGGGCGGCGAGGAAGATCGGTTATTTACTTAATCAGATCCGCCACCAGGGAGAAAATTCTGAGTGGGTGGATGCGGTGATCCAGCTCAGCATCCGATATGGGATCATCACACCCTATACCTCCTTTTTGATAGAGGAAGATGATCTCTTTAGTGGCGAAGGTTGGGAAGAGGAAGCCCACGAACTGATCCAGGAGTATTCCGGCTCTGCGATTGGAGCAGATGCAGTTGATAAGGCTGATGCGGAATCCAATTTGCGCTCAGCAGAAGCTGTACCTCAGTCAGGGATGACTGTAAACCAGTATACAGGAGAGATCCAACAGCCCCAGATAAAGTATGTGAGAGATAAGACCTTCTTCCTGCAAGGAGAGATCTGGATCGACAGCCAGTATGACGCATCTGTCATGACACCGATTGAAATTGGATTTGGAACAGATGTGTATTATCAGATGCTTACCGCCAGGCCGGGATGGGGAAAATATCTGGCTTTAGGAGAACAGGTGGTCTTTATTGCGTATGGCGAAGTGTATCAAATTGTTCCAGGAGAAGAGGGAATCAGCAGCCTGCCATCCGGGTTGATCCAGTCTCAAGGATCAGGTTCAGATACATCGGGCAGGGCAGCGGGAACAGAGAAGCTAACCAATCTGCCTTTCTTGTGTTCAATGTCCTTCCTGGTGGGACTGGCCTTGCTGGGAGCCGGGTCAAAGTTATTTTGAACCTATAAGATCAAAGATTGGAATAAAACTGTCATTGCGAGGAGGGAGCGCGGCGAATGACGAAGCAATCTCCTGATTAAACGGCTCTCGGCTCGAGGGGACTGCTTCGGAAGTTATGCTTCCTCGAAATGACAGGTATGTGGTCAGGGAAACGTCCTTGAAAAAAAGTATAAGGTACTGACCTTCAACAACCTTGTCATCCTGATCGTCAGCGAAGGATCCACCAGAGTTTTCTTTATTCAAATGGAATACTCTGCCCAGGGCAAACCCACCGAAAACCAACCCCAGTATGGATTCTTCCATTTCGTCTACTCATTATCAGAATGACGCTATGTGTGTTGAAAACGTCTCCAAAGCGGGTCGTTCGGCTCTGCTCCTCTCAGGACTTAAGTCCTTTAAATAAACAGGGAGACGCACTGCGTCTCCCTGTAGTATTTTTGGATTTTCTACTTGGGAAGTTATTCCTCTTTTGATCTCAGGCGGGGAGCGATCTTGTTATAAACCCAGGCGACTAATAAACCGATGAAAAAACCGTCCAGAAATCCATATACTAATGCCACCAGGCTGCCCAGTGGACTGACGGTGAAACCAACATAGGTATCACTGACAAAAGCGATCTTCTCATGTGTGATGCCTTTAGTTAGGATATACCACCAAGTCAATCCAAACCAGTTAATCCCCCAGACCATTCCTCCTGCAAGGGCAAACGCTTTGACGTTGAGTTTCATATCGACCATCCTAGCCTAGTTTCTTTTCTTACATTATACGAAAAATACGTCCCCCTGGCTTGTCTGATTATGAGATTGAGATAAATTTCAGGTAAAAGAGGGGATTCTTATGAAAAAAAACCTAAAAGATCTGTAAGATATTAACTATACGCTTCTTCAGTTAAGTGTAACATGGTAGTATTACCCATGTTACACTTATAACTCGGATAGACAAAAGACGAAAAAGACAAAGATTAACAGTGTTTATAGGTATATACAGGAGGGAGGAATATGAAAAGAGTTGTCATTCTGGGGGCAGGCACTGGCGGCACGATGGTCGCCAACAAACTCAATCATGAGTTGGATGCCAGAGAGTGGGAAATCGTGATCGTTGATCGCGACGAAATCCATTATTACCAACCGGGATTATTATTTATCCCGTTTGGTATTTATTCTCCCCGAGATATTGAAAAACCAAAAAGAGATTTTATACCCCGGGGTGTGAATTTGGTTGTTTCAGATATTGAATTGATCGAGCCAGAAAAGAATCGGGTAGTACTTACAAAAGATAAACAAGTACTTTCCTATGATTACCTGGTGATTGCTACCGGCACGCATATCCAGCCTTCAGAAACCGAGGGACTATTGGATGGCGGCGGTTGGCGAAAGAATATCTTTGATTTCTACACACCAGATGGCGCAGCTGATCTGGCGGGATTCCTGAAATTCTGGAAGGGCGGCAGGATGGTAGTCAATGTGGCTGAGATGCCCATAAAATGCCCCGTTGCCCCCCTGGAATTTTTATTTCTAGCGGATTGGTATTTCCACCAGAAGGGGATGCGAGACAAGGTTGAGATCGTTTATGCGACTCCCCTGGATGGAGTTTTTACCAAGCCCCGCGCTGCCAGTATCCTTGGCGGCATGCTGGAAAAGAAAGGAATCAACCTTGAAACCAACTTCAATATAGGATCAGTAGACAATAAAAAGCAGGCTATTCGGTCCTGGGATGAGCGTGAGATCCCTTATGATCTACTGGTTACTGTCCCCACTAATATGGGTGCCGAAGTGATCGATCGTTCAGGGTTGGGTGATGATCTTAATTATGTTCCGGTTGATAAACATACCCTGCAATCCACTGCCCACGAAAACATCTGGGTGATTGGGGATGCTGGTAATACACCGACCTCAAAAGCAGGCTCCGTGGCCCATTTTATGCTGGATGTGCTGCTTGATAACATGCTGCGTCACATGGAAGGGCTGGAACCGCTGGCCGAATTTGACGGCCATGCCAACTGTTTTATCGAATCCGGTTTTGAACAAGGCATTCTGATCGATTTTAACTATGATGTGGAACCGCTTCCGGGCAAATATCCGTTGCCAGGTTTGGGACCATTTTCCCTTTTGAAGGAATCTCCTGCAAACCATTGGGGAAAGATGATGTTCCGCTGGGTATATTGGAACGTGCTCTTAAAAGGCGGAGATATGCCCTTTGAATCCCAGATGACCATGGCTGGAAAATGGCAATGAGAGTGAATTATGGATAAAGATATTGCTCTGATAAATGAAAAAGTAGACCAGTTGGCTCAACAAATCGGCTACCTGACTGAACAGGCGGAAGCACAACAACGGCGGGCCAGGGAGTTTGATGAACTGAAAGCAGACCTGATCCCGATCGGGAATCAACTGATCCATCTCACCATTAATGAGCTGGAAGAGATTGGAAGCGATTTTGAGCTTGAGGATCTGTTTTACCTGTTGAAAAGGGTGCTGAGAAATACCCATTTGATCCTGTCCATGATGGACAGATTTGAGTCACTGATGGGCATTGCAGATGAAGTTGAACTACTGGGAAAACAAGTTTTCTCTTCCGCGGTTGAAACCCTGGATCAATTGGAACAAACCGGTTTATTTACCCAGGCCGGGGATCTATTTAATACATTAGCCAAAGAGAATACTCTCTCGGATCTCAATAAGATGTTAAAAGCTTTCCACCAAGATGGAAAAGAAGGGGCCTCTGCTCCTTCACTTGTATCCCTGGTGCGAGAAGCAAACCGTCCCGAAACCAGGAGGTCATTTTCCCGACTGGTCAAGGTACTACAAGCCCTGGGTGATGACATCCAGGATAATCATTCACAGGTTGTATAAAGGAGATACATTATGACCCAAGATATTCTTGACACCATAGAATTTGATGACGACGGTTTTATGGTTAATGCTGCAGATTGGACCAAAGAAATCGGAGAAGCAATCGCAGCGGCGCTGGAAGTTGAACTTTCTGACCGCCATTGGCATGTGATCAATTTTGCGAGAGAAGATTTCGAAAATAATGGTGAACCGCCAACCCTGCGGCGCATCACCAAGAAAACTGGTGTTGATATGAAAGAAATCTATCAGCTTTTCCCGGATGGTCCGGCAAAATTAGCTGCCAATATCGCAGGACTTAAGAAACCCACTGGCTGCATTTAACCAAGGAGAGAATAATGGCGAAACCTTCACGCGCGCTGCACAAGAGCTCTGGCACGAACGGCAATAGAAAATTAGCCCTGGTAGCATCTAAGGGGTCTCTAGATATGGCCTATCCCCCCCTGATCCTTGCCAATGCAGCCCGGATGAGCGGCATTGATGTGGAGATGTTTTTCACTTTCTGGGGACTGGATATCATCACGAAAAAGAAAATGAGCAAATTGAATGTAGCCACTGTTGGTAACCCGAATATGCATCCCTGGTTTCACATTCCCTCATTGATGGGTATACTGCCGGGCATGAGCGCGGCTGCATCCTGGATGATGCGGGGAGAGATCAAGAAACTAGGGTTTCCGCGAGTTCCTGAGTTCATTGAGCTGCTGGTTGATGCTGGTGCCAATGTCTATGGTTGTAAAATGTCCATGGATATGATGAAATTAACCCAGGACGATCTGATTGATGGGGCAACTGTACTCGGTGCCATGGAATTCATGGACCTGACAGAAGGCGCGCAAGTTGTTTTTGT
>CAYORF010000069.1:0-13951 GCA_964406305.1 uncultured Anaerolineales bacterium
CTCCTGTTAAGTGTGGGCGTTGGTGGACATCAGCGAGAAGGGGATTATCCAATTCTCCATCTCGTAATACCAACCCAAGGGGGTTGGAGATCTTGAACCGTTTCTATATCTATAATTCTCTTTCTCTATAAATATATTCTTGTGGAGAAGGTATTACAGAAAAATGCTGACATGACCAGGGCTTATTATTAATATAATCATTATCATAATCATAAATGATTATGATAATTGCGAAATCAATATGAAGGTATGGTTTGTGAATCCACACCCTTCCGGTCATGCGATTAGACCAGGCTATGATAGGGACTGTAGAGCTCTTCTGGGAGAAACTCTGATATCCTTTTCCGCTGGAGCTTCTACTTAGGAGCCCCCTCCTCCAGGTTTTAGTTTGAAACAGTTTTGGAATCGGTCTCAGATTTATTCTTCTTCTGGCGGCGTTTTTCCTTGATGGTGAGTTTAGCCTTTTTTTTGGTCTCGCGCTGACCTTTGTCCCGTTTTCCTTTTTCAGCCATTATTTATGACCCTCCTGTGGAAATTGATAGTATGGTTCCTGCTTTAATCATAGCATTAAAACATCTGTTTCTTTTTAACCTCAATTGAGGCACTCGTAGCCAGGTCGGAGTCGCCATCCGATGCAGCCTCTGGTTATATTCCGTCTTAGAAAATTCAGTATCCTTCAGTGTACTCATCGAACAATCGCATTATAGCTTTTGTGCGACAGCCAACAGCTCCGCTGCTGATTTCAGTGTCATCAATTATTGATATGGGAACAACACGTTTGCTCGTCGACGTGATAAATGCCTCGTCGACATCACGAAGTTCTTCAAAACTAAGCATTCGTTCTTCAACCGGGAACTGATTCGCCGCAAGATGTATGATCAACTTCCTAGTAATACCTTGGAGAACATATTCGGAGGGGGTGACCAAAGTATCACCCATAAAAACAAAAAAGTTATTTCTGGGGCATTCGGTCACTCCGTGCTGAGAGTGATACAGTATATCAAACGCGTTCTTCTCACGCTTTAGCGGTTCAAGTCGAACAGCGTTCAGGTAATTGATTGACTTAACGTGAGGCAGTTCTCTTTGATATTCTACAGTGATTATTTTCGCCCCGTGGTCGTAAACTTCTATGGGATAGGTGGGAAGCTCTTCGGCAATAATAATGAAATTAGGGTGTTTAAGCGCGGGTAAAGAGTGCGAATAGCCACCGGTTAAAATTAGTCTGACGGATGGTGTCTTTAGATAGCTTTCTTCAATTAATTGTTCCGCTATTTCACCTATTTCATGCTTCGAGATAGGCAAACTTAAGTGCAGCTCAGATGCTGAGCGGCGAAGTCTCTCAATATTATCGTCAAAATGAAACAGTTTACCGTTGTATGTTCGTCCGAAATCGAAGACCCCGTAGCCCCGCTGCAAAGCAAGATCCGAAATACCGATTACGCCGTCATTCGTTGACTTAATCTCGCCGTTAACGTAGCAGAGGTTTTTCATGTGCTTGACTAACCCTGGGTCTTACGAGTAGGAATATAATTTTTTGTTATAGCGCAATACCTGAATGACGGTAATAATCGGGCATTTCTGCCCGATATTTGCTTATGTGTATTATATATAAAAAACCGCTATTCTGCTTGAATAGCGGTCTTACTTTGTGAGTGGGCGCGAATGGACTCGAACCATCGACCTCACGGATGTGAACCGTGCGCTCTAACCAACTGAGCTACGCGCCCGTATGCAGGTAAAAATTATAGCACCTGGGGAATTCTTTGACAAGAAAAAGGCTCCCGGAGCGTCAGAAAGCTCCGGGAGCTGATATTCAAATTAGGGGGTTTTATCCAGCAGGGCCATCATTTCGGACAGCAGATCCTGGTTGGATTCTGGATCCTCTCCCATATCTGTCAGACACAGGGCGGCATAATCATGGAAGAATGTTCGGCTTGTGGATTTTACTGCTGATGAAACCGCGGAGAGCTGCTGCATGATCTCGCGACATTCGCGTTCATCGTCCAGCATGGATTGCAGGCCCCGGACCTGACCTTCGATCCGCTTTAGGCGTTTAATTAGCTGCTCTTTGGTTTCCTGATTCTCGATTTTCATATTATGGTCCAGCTCACGGCTGGAATTAGCAGCTCGCTCAGGTGAAGGGGCTGCTGGATGGCCTGCTGACCGCCGCTGAACTCCCGCTGGAAGAAGCGCCGATCATCGCGCCGGCAGTGATCTTCTTTTGGGTCTCTTTTTCGCCGCAGTGGGGGCATACTGGCACTTTATCCGCTTCCGAAAAGCGCATCAGTTTGTCAAAGATCTCTCCACAGCTGGGGCACTGATATTCATAAATTGGCATATTTTATACCTCGTTCCTATATACTCCCCCCTAGTATATCACAAAAAGAGGGACGGAGTCCTTTAAAAGGACTCCGTCCCTGACGGATTAAAGAAACCGGATCCTGATTGGATCACGCATCCTTATCATCTTAGCGCGTATACGTTCCCATCAGCTCAACCTGGCCCAGGATATGGCCTTCCATAGCAGCTTCCAGGGCGCCTTTGGCAGTGCCGACTGGCAGATCCAGGGTGGTGTCGATAGCATAGAGCTTAAAGAAATAGCGGTGAGTGCCTCCCGGAGGGCAAGGGCCACCGTAACCGGTGCGGTTCCAGCTGTTATTGCCATCCGTTCCTGCTGTGCCGCCTTGGGGCAGGCCTTCCAGATCAGGTGGCATATCAAACAGCAGCCAATGGTCCCAGGTGCCAACCGGCGCGTCGGGGTCATCCAGGATAAGAACCAGGCTAGCAGATCCTTCAGGGATGCCGGCCCAGGCCAGTTCTGGTGAAATATCATCACCGTCACAGCTGAACTGGAGCGGGATGGCCTCGTCGTGAGCGAATGCCGGGCTGGTCAGGGTCATTTCAATCATGGCTGGCTCTTCCTCTTCTTTAGCTACAGGTTCCTCTGTTGGGGGAAGGGGGGTGTCGGTAGGGATTACTTCCTCAACAACTACTTCTTCCATCACGAGCGCAGGTTCTTCGGACGATTCGGGGGCAGGTGCGCAGCCCACAGCAACCAGGGCCAGACAGCAGAACAGGATCAAAATTGAGTACTGTTTTGACATCCAATCCTCCTTTAGTTTATTTCATTATATATGAAATCTTGTTCAACTAGATACGGTTCAGGGTGGATCAATCTCTTTGAAGCAGGACCCGGGCTGGAGCGCCGTCCGATCCGCTGATCTTGAGGGGCAGGCATAATAATGTATATTCTCCCGGTTCGACCCCGGACAGGTTCAGGCCTTCAATGACCAACACTCCCGCCTCCAGCAGGATCCGATGAGTGGGTGCTGGATCCGCAAAAGGAGCGACAGAAAGGTAATCTACTCCTACAACCTCTACTCCCTGGTTCACGAGGTATGCCGCAGCATCCGCTTCCAGGGCGATGAAATCACTCTTGAATTCTGTGACACCTTCAGCCCATAACTGGGAATTGGCGGTCTTGATCAGCAGACGTTTAGTTCCCTCGGGGATGGATGCCGATTGCAGATCAACTGCCGAGACCTGGCCGTCCACATGCATTTCAACCACGAAAGCTGCCCCGACCAACAGATCCAGTTGAAGATTTTCCACGGTTTGCCCGTTGCCCATGAAATGGTCCGGAGCATCTACATGGGTGCCAATATGCACACTGGCGGAGATATGGGTCACGTTGGCCTCTTCCCCATCTTCAATCTTGCTAATCTTCCTGAGCTCGATTTTTGGGTCACCTGGCCAAACGGGAAGATCTTCTGCGATTGTGAGTGAGATATCGTATAAGGTCATGGTTTTCCTTTTTATTCCAGGGGGCGGAGATATTCTATTCGCTTAGAAAAATGGCTTGGCAGCAGGTTGAAGACATGCGGTACGGTGTTAAGTGAACAGGTTCTGTTCGTAGCCAGATAATCTAGCCAGAATATATTTGTAGGGATGTCCAGATTTACGTAATCCGCGAATACAGTTCCAAAACGGATCAGAGGTGTGGTGAACGCAACTGGATAACGCTGTAGCCCCATCACGTCCAGCATGGTGATAATGATATCCCTGAAACTCAGCTGCTCAGGTCCACCGATTTCAAATATTTCCCTTTTGGTTTTTGGATTGTCCAGGGACCAGGTCAGGATATTAGCCAGGTCTTCGATCCACAATGGCTGCAGCAGAGTATCACCGTTGTCTGGCAGGGGGAAGATCATAGGAATAAAGCGGATCATTTGGGCCAGGGCAGTGGTGAAGCGGTCATTGGGTCCATAAACGATTCCTGTCCGCAGGATGGTGTAATCCAGATCGCTTTTTTGGATGTGGTCCTCGGCAATGGCCTTGGCCGTCATGAGTGGATAGGCTGATGCCCGGTCTGCGCCCAAATGGCTGAGATAAAAAAAACGATCCACGCTTGCTTCCTGGGCTGCTTCTACCAGGTTTTTGGTACCCTGGATGTCAATTTCTAGCAAATTTCCCTTGGCGCCCAGGGCTTCCTGGCTGGCCAGATGATAAACGATATCCACATCTACCAGGGCAGCCCGCAGCCCCCGGGGATCATTTAACCCGGAAACCGCCGCTTCCACCGGGATACCTATGGGCAGATCGGGGGATTTTCTAGTGGGCTGGATCAGGACCCGGATCTCGTAATCGGTTTCAAAGAAGTGGCGGGTAAGGGCTTTACCGATAAAGCCGGTAGCGCCGGTGAGTAGGATTTTCTTCATCTCCCGCATTATAGCATCCTCTGAAATAATCCGGAATTCGCCCTTGAATTCAGGGACTGCTGGCATAAACCTTGCATCTTAGTTGTTACCTGAAAAATCAGAAAGAGATAAACCCTATGAATAAAGTTGGTTTTCACTATCGTTCCGACAGCGAACACTACTCAGGAAAAGACCTGGGGCAGTGGCTGCCGCGTCTTAAACAACTGGATGCCTCCTGGATTGTTTTAAATGCGCCCACGAATAGGGCTATTCCGGAGGAATTCATTGCCACCCTGAAAATGGAAGCCATTGAACCGGTTTTACATTTTCAGATCACTCCTCATGATCTGCCGGCAGTGGATGAGATGTTGCTGCTATTTGAAAATTACAAACGCTGGGGTGTCAAATACGTCATTCTCTTTGACAAAGCCAATCAGCAGGAAAGTTGGGGCTCAGAAGCCTGGGCCCAATCGAATCTTACTGAACGTTTCCTGGACGGGTTTTTACCCCTGGCGGAAGCTGTTGTGGCTGTAGGCCTGGTGCCGGTATTTGGACCTTTGGAACCGGGCGGGGATTATTGGGATACGAATTTCCTGAGGGGTGCCCTGGACGGGATCAAACGCCGGGCTTCAGAACCGCTACAATCCCGCTTGATCCTCTCGGCTTATGCCCGGATCAATAGCAAATCTCTTTCCTGGGGTTCTGGCGGACCGCAGAGCTGGCCTGAGACACAGCCCTATTACACCCCGGAAAATTCACAGGACCAGATGGGGTTCCGAATTGCCGAATGGTATCTGACACTTTCCGAAACTATACTGGAAAAACGACTGCCGATCCTGCTGCTTGGTGTGCAGGGACCAGCCCCGGAAGGTGAGGATTTGAATGACTATCTGATCAATGGTGCTCGCCTGATCGCTCGCCAGGAAATTGAGGGAATCAAACCACTTCCGGATGAGGTAATTGGGGGAGCTTTTCAAACATTAACTGGCATTGATGAATCCAGCTGGTTCAGTCCAGAAGGTTCACCAAAGCCGGTCGTGATCGCCTTCACCAAAGAAGATGAGAATCAACCAAAAGCCAAAGCCGTAGGCGATTTCCGAATCGCCCACTATTTGCTGCTGCCCAGCTTCGAGTGGGGTGTAGCGGACTGGCATTTGAATGTCACCCGCCCCTTTATCAAGCGTCACCGTCCTACAGTAGGATTCTCACTGGAGGAGGCCTACCAGGCCCAGGAAGTGACTGTGTTGGGAGGGGTAGAACACTTTTCAGAATCTGATATCACTCAACTACGTAACCAGGGCTGTGTAGTCCGGCGAATTGAGGGAGATGGTACAAAAATTGCATCATTATTGGCTGCAATCTAAAGAATAACCTGATCAACAATTGCCCAATGAATGGGTTTAAAGCAAGGAGAGACCACTATGTTTAACGATAATCTTTTAGATCAGAGACTAAGAGACTGGGGAGAAGAAGTCCCATATATGCCCGTTATTAAGGTAATGGGCTTGGGTGGAGGCGGCAGCAATGCCGTTGACCGTATGATCCATTTTGGATTATCCGGGGTCGATTTTATTATTGCCAATACTGACCTCCAGGCCATGGCTTTCAGCCATGCTCCCGTTAAACTTCAGCTTGGCCCGGAACTGACCCGCGGCCTGGGGGCCGGTGGAGATCCCAGTGTGGGAGAAGCCGCGGCCCTGGAAAGCAAAGGTGATATCGCCATGGCCCTGGAAGGCGCCGATATGGTCTTTTTGACCGCGGGCATGGGCGGCGGTACCGGTACTGGATCTGTCCCTGTGGCAGCCCAGGTCGCCCAGGAAATGGGTATCATTACTATTGCCGTGGTTACTAAACCTTTTGGATTTGAGGTCGGTGGACGCCAGAAGAATGCTGCCGAAGGTCTCTCAAAACTGCAGCCCCATGTTAATACCCTGATCACCATCCCCAACGAACGCCTGCTGCAAACTGTGTCTGAAAAAGCCACTTTATCAGAAGCATTCCATTTAGCGGATGATGTTTTGCGCCAGGCAGTACAGAGCATCACTGAATTGATCATCCAACCTGGTGTGATCAACGTTGATTTTACTCATATTGAGCGTGTTATGAAACTGGGCGGCGGAGCCCTGATGAGCATCGGACAGGCAGCCGGCCAGGACAAAGCACTCAACGCTGTCAAACAAGCTCTCTATCACCCGCTGCTGGAAGATATTTCCCTATCCAATGCCTCGGGATTAATTGTGAACTTCACATCTGGCACCGATTTGACCCTGATGGATATCAGCCATGCTTTGACTTATCTGCAGGAACAGATTCCCCCAGATGCCGAGCTTATCTTCGGCACTACCCAGAACAGCCATTCGGAAGGCCAGGTGCAGGTCAATTTGATCGTCACTGGACTGGGCGCCACAACCTTTGAAGATGTATTCTCAACCTTTACCCGCCAGGAACGGGAGATCCCCGCTCCGACCCAGCGCAAAGTGGTCAAAACGGAAGTGGATGGGGAAGAGGAATTAGCCGAACGATTTGATATGGGTCGCGATCCGCTGGATGTGCCGGCCTTCATGCGCCGCAGGGCTTATGCCGATATCTCATTCGGAGATTGATCCCGAAAGGAGCAGCAACTTTGAAAGCCAAACTGATTGACCATGTTTCGCAGGAAGTTTACCGAAAACACCCTGATCTGAAGGGTGTCAAACCGAAAATCACTCCCCGAAAGGGGGATAGCTCCTCGGATACCTTGCTGGTTTACTCCAAATCAGTCTCGGGCCCGGGTGGGAAGAAGATCAACCGCATTGTGCGGGCTGTAGCGGATGAAAACGGGAAGATCAAAAAGATCTCCACCTCAAAATAGACGGAGAAAAGCTCATGAAAGCTGTTCTGGAACGCATAGAATACAACTGGTGGAACTTCCACATAAAGGTACTGGACGAATCCCAATGGATCCGCGAGATCCTGCCCAAAGTCCAAGGGATCTGGGAAATGCGGGATGAGGCAACGCCTTATCTGATCTTATCGATCCTGGGTTTTCCCGTGGGTGTGCTGCTAGGGATCCTGTCCATTTATATAAAATAGTACCAATAGAATTTTGATTAGATCGGGTTGGTTATTTCCCTCATGGGGATAGACCAACCCGATTTTTATTTAAAAATGAAGAAAATAGACCTGAATAATAGAATCAGAGATACTTTTTATCTATTTTTTCATCGATTAGGTTGGCAATTTTGATAAGGAAAGGTCCTTCCATTTGGTGGGGTCAGTGCTGCGTTTTAGGTCTTTGAATTGATTGACATTGATATTGGTGTTGGCTGTTTCGCCATAGGAGAAGACTTTCCGTCTACCTTTATCATTCACCTCGATCTTGATCGATCCCGTGGAATGGGTTAGAGCGACGATCGGATCCGAGCTCTTTTTGTGATACCGCAGCATAGTAGCGCAGCCGATCAGGTCGGGGAGTTCATCTTTGCCTTTTGGATCAGATGATACGATCACTACCCTGGGATTCAGTCTGTCAATTCTCTCAAACTGAGTTCCATTTGCGCTTCCATGGTGAGCTGATCTCAAAACAGTACAGGTTTCTTCCAGCATTTTCTCTCTGTCAAAATGAGCCCAATTTTCCATCTGGGCATCTCCAGCAATGACCATCCGGAATTTTCCCCACACTAAACGGGCGATGATCGAGTAGTGGTTGATCTCTAAAGTTCTCGAAGAATGCAGGTCCTCGATAAACTGGTTCGACGGTCCCAGAAGTTCCAGTCGGACGGTTTTTGGATCCAGAAAAGGAGAATCATCCGGGTGCAGCTGATTGTAACCAGATAAGAAACTCATCGGGATCTTCTTCTCAGCAGCAGTGTTGATAATTCCCACATACCCCGGGATGTTCTTGGTGTACCGCCGGAGGGAACTGAAAGTGATCTCATTAGTTCCGTATTTATTGATCAGTGGGGCTACGGCTCGATAATGATCCGTATGGGGATGGGAGATTATAAAATGGTCTATGGTTTGCTGATCATCAAAACCAATTTGTTCAAGGAAATTGACCACTTTTTTGGCTTTGACCGCATCGATGATGATCACCCGGTTTTTGGGTGTGATGATGATCGTTGTATCTCCCTGGCCAACATTCAAACAATATATGATTAGTTTTCCATTCGAATTTACTGCCATTATTTCCTCTCCAGGAGATCTTAGTCAGAGTTTTCTAATTGGCCAGATAGTTTTTGGAAAGCTTCGCCAGGATCTTCTTGCCCCTTGGTCTTCGGCTCTTCCAATAATTTCCGCAGGATTGGATCTTCTTTGAGGTCATCCAGAGTGATTTGCCCCTTGGAGAACTTTTTAATCAGATATTTGATGTTTTGATCATCTTTATGATCAACATAGTCCTGAAGCCTTTTTATATCGACAAAATTGATTTCTGCAAATACCCCGGAATCGCTCAGAGCCAGGAACTCTTCACGGAGCTCTTCAAGATCAAAGGCCAGGGAAATGCCAAACTCATCAAATCCATCCTGGCTAAATTCAGTTTCGATCCCGGTAGGATAATATTCCTGCAGTTCCGATACTATCTCGGGGCTGCCGTCTGAAACGTCCGAAAAATGTCCTGGTGGGATCCAGCACAGCAGATAATCCGGACGGCTGTCTCTCTGAGGATAAATGACAATACGGTCTGGTTGTTTTAACATCAACTAGCTCCTTTGCTGCCCCGGTTTTATTAAGAGGATCAAGTCCTCTATAATCATAAACCAATAATATCCATGAAAGATACCTGTTCCCTATTAATATCTTCAGATAGTAGATTGATCCATAAAAAAATGGGCTGGCTCACTCGACAAGTGTGTCAACCCATTTCTCGCTTTCCTGAAATTGTGGTCATTCCCTAAGTTGATCTAAAATCGGACCCAGTAAACTGCTGTAATCTTCTAACGCTTTTTTCCCCACAGGAGTGATGCTGGCTATTGTTTTAGGTACACGTTCGATGAATTTCTTTTCAATCTTGATATAACCAGCTTCTTCCAGCTTGGTCAGATTGGCAGACAGGTTGCCCCGAGTTAAATCAGTAGCATGTGTGATGAAAGTGAAATCAGCTTCTTCCACACTCATCAACACCAGCATGATCTTTAGGCGCGTGGGAGAGTGAATTACTCGATCCAGGTCGGAGATCTCCCGGGGGTCGAGCGGATGATCTTCTGTCATGAGAGTCCGTCCTCTTCTTCAGGTTCGGGGGGATATTTCTGGAGGAATTTCACGAAGAGGTATACACCCAATGCCATCAGCACTCCACCCATTAGCATTATGAGAGCCGGTGTGAGTACGTTCAAACCAAGACCGACGATAAAGAACAGAGGGATGAAGATTGCGTAAACGGAGACCCGATTAAAACCTTTACCAAGTGCAAAGAGCAAGGCCAGGCCAAGTAATCCGACGATAAGAGGAATCCTGAATCCCTGGCTTCCTAGAACAGATACCAGTATAGAGCCGATCAGGATCACAGCGCCAGCTCCGATCAAGACCGGGCGGGGGATTGGAGCCGACTTAGAGAATTTAGCGTAGCCAAAGCGCGGGATCACAAAATGCCGCTTTAGAGGGGCGATTAGCAAGATCGGCATCCAGCCCGCGAAGGAAAAGATCATTGAACTGGTCAGAAGATAGATCCCGGCTGAAACTATGGCCCAGCCAACGAAGAAATCCAGCAGTCCATCATTATGAAAAGTGCGGGCATATTGCTTTCTCAACTGTTTGGTTTGTTCTGTTATTTGGTCATTCATAATTGCTCCTGTAAACTAAATTAGACATGTTTGTAATCTAAACATGATTGCATAATAAACTAAAGGAAGAGCTTTGTCAAGAGGTGATTTACCTCGATGAGTGTTCAATTTTTATAAAAAGAGGATTTCAATTGGTGTTATCCATTTTGTTATCTTTAGGATGAGGGTTTCCCACTTATCTGGTGGTATGATTCAAAGCAGAGAGCGAAAAATTAATTAACTGGCAGAAAAACGTGTTTCAGCCGGGTTTTTCGCTTAAAAATTGCATGATATGAAATCAAAACTGCTGCTGGTGATCTTCTTTGTGTGTTTTAGCCTGTTCCTGTTCTTGGGGATCAGGGCCAGTCAGGTTGTTTTTGACGAAGGCCAACTCTACACGAGAAATGATAAGACAACGAACGCACCGGTGATGATCCGGGAACAAGCGGCAGAACCCGCTCCCCTGGACCCCTTCACCCTGATCATCCTGATCGATGACCTGGAAGCCCTCAACCCCCTCCTGGAAGGGGTCTGGCTGCACCGCTCCACTGACGCAGGAGTGGGGGCAATGTTCTTCCCGATCTTCCCTTCCCAGGCCGATGATGGTATGGAAAGGGACCTGAACCTGCGGGGCGCTTTCTGGCTGGAGGATAACAACCAGCCAGCCCAGCAATTCCTGACCATCCTTTCGGACAGGAATTTGTCCTGGCATCAAGTTCTGATGTTGGATCACGCTGTGTTGAACGAGATCGGTTTGATCTTGGCGGAATTGGATCCAGCTTATCAGCCTTTGAACTCGGTTGGCCTGGCCGGCCTTTCATATAGTGTGGAAAACCGCCTGAACGTGCAATCCAACCAGGCTCTTTATATTCACGATTTATGCCAAATACTTCCTTTCCCGGCCCATAATGACATCCTGCAGCGGTTCCTGGAAGGATTTGCTGGACATTTGCAGCTCAGCGGCACCACTCCGCTGGACTTTACTCGACCCTGGGGTAGGGTATCTTACTGCCTCTTCCCGACCATGAACCTGCCAGTGGAATAAATTATTATGAAATCAACTGCCAAAGCCGCCGCACATCCAAATATCGCTTTCATTAAATACTGGGGCAACCAGAACCATGATCTGCGTATTCCTTCAAACGGGTCACTCTCAATGAACCTGAAGGGCCTTGAAACCCAGACCACGGTCAGTTTCGATACCGATCTGGAACAGGACCAACTGATTATCAACACTGAATCTGCTGACGAGGGAGCGCTGACACGTGTCAGTACCCTGCTGGACCGCATCCGTGAGCTGGCAGAGATCAAAACCAGGGCCCAGGTAGTAAGTGAAAATAATTTCCCAACCGGAACCGGAATTGCTTCTTCAGCCTCGGCTTTTGCGGCATTGACCCTTGCATCGGTCACCGCCCTGGGTTTATGCCTTTCGGAAAAAGAATTATCCCAGCTGGCCCGCACCGGGTCTGGATCCGCCAGCCGCTCTATACCGGGTGGTTTTGTAGAATGGCAGGCTGGGATCGATCATGATTCTTCCTTTGCGGAGACCATCGCACCTGCAGAACATTGGGATCTGGTGGATTTTATCGTCCTGGTCAGTCGAGAGCATAAAAAGACTGGCTCTAGCCAGGGCCATCAGATTGCAGATACCAGCCCGCTTCAGAAAGTCAGAGTGGAGGATGCTAAACGGCGCCTGGATATTTGCCGCAAAGCCCTGTTGGAGAAGGATTTCCCAACCTTTGCAGAGATCGTGGAGCTGGATTCCAATATGATGCACAGCGTGATGATGACCTCCGATCCGCCCCTTTATTATTGGCAGCCCGGCACTCTGGAGATCATGGCTGCGGTGCAAATTTGGCGATCGGAAGGCCTGCCGGTATGTTTTACAATTGATGCAGGCCCAAATTTGCATTTGATCTGCCCGGCTGAGGCGTCTGAGGCTGTAAAACGGAAATTAGGTGCCCTGGTAAATGTAAAATCGATATTAACATCCACTCCAGGAGGGCCTGCCCGCCTTCTCGAACCATAAATCACTGGTGTATAATTTGATACTTCAAAGTAAATAACCATTACAGGTTTTGAATAAAAATTGGATAAAACTATGATTGTAAATTTGTTGCAGTTTATTGGAGTTTTAGCTTCGATGATTATCCTCCACGAGGTGGGGCATTTTGCCGCCTGCCGGCTGTTTGGTGTGGAAGTGGAGGAATTTGGATTTGGATTCCCCCCCCGTATCACAAAATTATTCACTCTTCGCGGAACTGAGTACACGCTGAACTGGATTCCTCTGGGCGGTTTTGTCAAACCACGCGGTGAATCCCAGCCAGAAGTTGAAGGCGGCCTGGCGGCTTCCAAACCCCTGGTCCGCATCGGCGTTTATATCGCTGGCCCGCTGATGAACTTGCTGGCCGCTGTGATCATCTACGCGGTGATCATCAGTCAGCTGGGTATGCCGGATGGCAGCGTGGTTCAGATCGGTGAGGTAGTTACAAATTCCCCTGCATCTGAAGCAGGTTTAATGGTTGGAGATACCATCCTCAGCATCAATGGCGTAGATTCTGACAGCTATGACGCCTTAAGGGGAGAGATCTATGACAACCTTGGGCAAGAGATCACGATTTTAGTCGACCGGGAAGGCGATACCTCCGAAGTCTCGCTGGTTCCCAGGGAGAATCCGCCTGAAAATGAAGGCGCTATTGGGATCTTGATGTCCAGTCCGGTGCGAGAGGTCAATTGGTTCCAGGCTTTGCCCATGGCGACGGTTGCCACAGGGCAGCACAGCCTGGCAGTGTTTAAACTACCCGGACAGCTGATCCGCGGATCGGCAGGAGCTTCTGGCCGGCCAGTTGGCTATAAGGGCATGTATGATATTTTCACCGGCGCCAAGGAGGGCGCGCTTCTGCCAAGTACGCCACCTTTTATCAATGTGCTGTTGTTCCTGGTCTCGATCACTGTGTCCTTAGGTGTGTTGAATCTACTGCCCATCCCAGCCCTGGACGGCGGCCGGATCCTGTTTGTGCTGCCGGAACTGATCACTGGTCGGCGTATATCCCAGAAACTTCAGAATGTGGTCAATATGGTTGGGTTTTTCGCGGTGATCCTGTTGCTAATATATTTTAATATTCTGGATTTCACTTCACCGGTACAATTACCTTAGATGGAAGAACAATTATTTTCCCCCCTGGAAGAGCTGCCCTTTAGCGAGGTGCTGACCGCTCTGTTGGATGCGGAACAGATACTGGATCCCTTGAACCTGTACAGGCTGTCTGATATTTCTCCTGACAATCTCGCAGAAGTGCAGAAGATCTGGACCGATATCAACCTCGAGCGGCGCAGGGCTTTGATCGAAGATATGGAGGAGCTAACCGATACAAATCCTCTGCTGTCTTTTGAGCCTATCTTCCGGTTGGCATTGAAGGATGAAGATGAACAAGTGCGGTTTTTCGGCATACGGGCTATCGAGATCTTTGATACTGATGATCTTATCCCCCATTTCCTATCCGTACTCAAAGG
>CAYORF010000070.1:0-13897 GCA_964406305.1 uncultured Anaerolineales bacterium
TCGCTTGCCGGGTCGAGGACCCAGTACCAAATCCTGATTGCGGTTGGGCTCCTGTTCTCTCTGGCGGGTGACATCTTCCTGACGCTTCCACCTCAACACTTTGTTCGAGGGGTCTTGAGCTTTTCGGCTACTCATGTCCTGTATTTCCTTGCCTTCGCAGCCGTTTCAGGGATCGCCCTCATTCATCCGCTCACACCCGTTCTTGTTCTCATCGCCGTAGCACTTGCGGCCCTAATCTGGCGCGGTGTCAAACCTTCCCTCCGCATACCCGTGCTGCTGTACACGGCGATTATTACTGGAACGGCCACACAAGCCGCAGGCGCTGCGTTTGCACTGAGGACTACCAGTATCACCACAGCGGCAGCAGGTGCGCTCTTGTTCTTTATTTCGGACGCTATGCTTGCGACAGATCGCTTCAGGCTGTCGTTTTCTTCTGCAAGAGCAGTAGTGCTTTCATTCTATTGGCTCGGCCAGTTTCTGATTGCAGTATCAACAAGACTCTAGTATCCAGCTGCCTAACATCTCGATGGATAGGACCGGGGATGCTGAGCGATTTTGGCGTGATTGTTGTATGCTCAGGGTGAGTTGGGCGCAGGGTGGTGGATCAGCTCAAGGGCGTTATGCTGGAATTGGAAAATGTTAGGGAAAACCAGGTATATTGAGCTAATATTAATTGGTATTAAGTTGTTCCAGTCAGAGGCGAAGCTTCCTCCGGTCTTCTGTCTCCTGTTCCCGGTCACAGGCGTAGCCTGCTCTGTTGCACCAGATTAGCATCAGAAAAGCAAAAGAAAAAAACCACCTTTTTTAGGTGGTTTTTTCTCTATGAGCGTGGAGGGGCTCGAACCCCCAACCAATAGCTTAAAAGGCTACTGCTCTACCATTGAGCTACACGCCCTCTTGCGAGTTGGATTTTATCACGGGGAGTTTAACAAGTCAACGGGGGAGGAGGAACGCTGCGCGTTCCGACGGAGGACGGGAGACGGGGGACCGAAGACCGGTCAGGATGATCTCTCCAGTTAACAGCCCCTTAATCGACTTACTACTTACGCTTTCATCTGATCCTGACATCCCATATCTAGGTATCTTCGTGGCCGTAACCCTCAGATGTGGGGGTAGTTCGTAGAAACGGCATGGAACTTGCACTAATAGAGACCGTAAGGGGCAATAGTAGGAATGCTCCAAAAGCAAACCAGTCTTTATTGTGAGGTTATGATGAAGAATAATAAGGAAACAAAATTCTCCTGGTGCCCGGTTTGTATGGTCCATACTTATCATAAAAAAGTCCGGGGTAGATGGAAGTGCACAGATTGGAGTCATGAGGACTTCCTGCGCTTCCGAACCGATCCCTGGATCGAGGAATATCGGAAAACCCAGTCGGTCTCCCTGCAGATGTCCGTTCCGAAAGGTGCCTGAGATGACTTCTCAAGATTCATATAGATCGCGCAAGATCCAGATCCACATTAGCGATTCCCTCAATCACCGGCTGTCCAACGCTGCCAAAGAATTCGGGGTCACCAAATCGGCCTTTGTGCGAGTAGCGCTGGAGCGGGAATTCGCTCTGGAAGAAAAATTGGCCCTGGAATGTGCCAACAAACCTTCAGCCAGAAAATTGGAGGGTAGGAGAGATAAGAACCAGCTTCGCCTCTCCAAGGTCTAAGATCCGATCGAACGACAATGAAACTATAAATAAAAACTGGCTGATGAAATCAGCCAGTTTTTGATTTCTTTCAATCCCATCCTGCGTAGTAGTAAGCGCAGTAGAATTCACCCGATTCCAGATCGGCGTACCTCGCACCCCACTCGTTTTCATTTAACCTCACATCTTCCCAGAGGGTTTTGTTCTCCAGTAGGTTTTTTGAAGCCAGGGCATTTGGCAGGGTGAAGCTCAGCCAGCCCGAGTCGTCATTTTCGAGGTCATCGGCCCGGCAGGCCAGGACAACCCCGATCTCTATCTTTTCTTGATCAGTGGTGTGGGGATCATCCGCCAGCTTAATTAAAGTAGGCAGCGAATCCATCGACAGGTCTTTCAGGAGGTTTGTGTCCAGGATGGAATCCGGATTGTCCAAACGTTGGACATTGCTTGTTACGATGAAAGCATCCACGTTCACAGCGTTCATGGTCAGAACAAAACCGGTTACTGCCGCAATGGACGCCAGGGTGAAAAAGCGGTGTTTCCCAAGAATCTCGAGAATCAGGATGGCCAGGAACAGGATTCCGATCCAGATCACACAGATGTGAGAATAAGCCCGCAGCCGGGTGAATCCATAAGCTGATTCATAAAGCGCCAGGCGCTGTAGAGAAGAAAGCAGGATCACTCCGATGAAGGCAGTCATCAATCCAGTGAGAGTTGAAAACACAACTCGGTTCTTTTTCTCTTTCCTGATTGTGATGCTGCTCAGGACCATAATGATAAAGAGCGTGAAAAAAGCTACTGCCAGCAGCTCTCCAAATCCTCGTCGAGCATATTCTGAAAAAGTGTATCCATCCAGGGTGATATTCTTTTCACCCCCGAAGAAATATTTAAACTGGATACTCACAAAAGAAAAGAACAGTAAGTTAACTGCCCCCATGATGATGGTGGTTTCCGTAGAACCCAAGAAACGGGGCGGCCAGTGTTGGTCCAGGCCTACTAGCTTTTCCTCCCGGCTTTTGCTCACAGAATATAGCATCAACCCGGCTAGCAAGAAGGTCCAGATACCAATTAACACCAATCGTAGTATGTACTCGGGAAGTTTTTCCAGGCGCAGGAGCTCGATCAGATCCCCCAGCCACTTGGAAAAGATCGGATCCGCTTCAGATAACAAGGCGGCCAGAACAGCCACAATTGGCAGTGCCAGCAGGATTCCCCGCAGGTAAGGTGCGGCTTTTTTCCAGCCAGCTCCCTTGACCTTCTCTCCTTCTTCAGTATCTTCCTTTTCCTCTTTAGCCTCGGTGATCAGTTTGAAAGGAAGGCCGATTGCATTGGTGAAAAGTCGGAAAGCCCCCACGATATAGTCGCTCAGGTTGTATTCCATCCAGCGTCCGCCCTGGTAGGACAGGATTAACAATCCCAGGAATCCCAGGGAGAGCAGGTGGTTCAAGGTGCGGGTGAAGGGTTCCGCTCGCATAAACCCCAGGAAACTGAAAGCCAGAGCCAGGCCGATCAGGGGCAGGCTTTTCGGTGATAGGATTTTGCCTTCTTTTTTGGATAAGAAGATCAGGGCACCCAGCAATAATAGAACGTGGATGGCAAAGGATACTCCGAGAGGCTTTTTCCAATACAGGATATCAAAACCCCAGCCTACGATCAAGGCGCAGTACCAGAGAGTGGATCTGTTCTTAAGCATACCCAGCTCCTTATTTGTTATTTAGATGGAGGGAAAACGAATGAGATCTTAGAAGCGGACCATCGAGAGGACCATGGCAAGGATAATGAAAATTCCAATAATACTCATTACGATCTTCTGGGTTCGTTGTTGGTGTTTCCTGTTTGACATAAGGCTCCTAATATATTATTTGATCTCAGTTCTCGCTCATTGTAGCATGAAGGGAAATTATGCCAAGTGCTTTTTAATAGATTGAGCGATTTTGAGAGTTATTTTTGGTGTTTGAGAGAGTTCTTCCAGGCTCGCATCCCGGATATTCTGAATTGTGTGGAATTTTTTCAACAGTTCCTGGCGCCGAGTGGGACCGATTCCGGGGATTTTTTCCAGGCTGGATTCCAATCCCTTTTTGGAGCGGCGCTTTCTGTGGGCTGTGATGGCAAATCGGTGGGCTTCATCCCGGGAACGCTGCAGCAAATGCAGGCCGGGGGAGTTCTTATCAAAGCGCACTGGATAATCTTCTTCTGGTAAAAATACCTCTTCGTGCTTCTTGGCCAATCCGGCTATGGGAATGGTATCGAGTAAACCGAATTCTGCCAATACCTCTACCGCCCTGTTCAGCTGGCCTTTGCCGCCATCGACCAGGATCAGATCGGGCAGGGCGCTGAAAGAAGGATCGACTTTCCCTCCGGGTTTACTTTCCTCTGTACTGGAAAGCACCAGGCGCTGGAAACGTCGCCGTAATACTTCGTCCATGCTGGCGTAATCATCCGGCCCCTGGACGGTACGAATATTAAATTGGCGGTAGTGAGCTTTCTCCGGACGCCCATCCAGGAACACCACCATGCTGCCCACCAGAGCTGTTCCCTGGGTGTTGGAAATATCATAACACTCGATCCTCAGCGGGGGAGCGCTGAGATTGAGTTGGGATTGCAGGTCAGAAAGTGCTCCTTCAGCTCGGTCCCGTTCGGAATTCTCCTGTGTCTTAAGTGCTGTTAACATGGAAGCAGCATTCTCTGCAGCCATGGCGACCAGTTTTTTCTTTTCACCCCGCCTGGGGACTACGAGTTCTACTTTTTTACCGCCCCTTTGGCTTTTCAGCCATTGATGGATGATCTTGGCTTCTTCGATTTCTCGGGGAAGCAGGATCTCAGGGGGAATATTGGGTGCCTGGTCATAAAACTGCTTGATGACTTCCGTGAGCAGATCCTGATCAGCAGTTTTGTCGATATTTTCCACGAGGAAGTATTCCCGCCCGGTCAATTTGCCGCCCCGGATGAAAAATACCTGGATGCAGGCGTCATTTTCCAGATCCGCCAGTGCTATGACATCTGAATCTGTAAATTTAGTTGAGATAATGCGCTGCTTTTCGACGATGCGCTGGACAGCGTCCAGTGTGTCCCGGAGCTGGGCTGCCCTCTCATACTTTAAATCGGCAGAGGCCTGCTGCATTTCCTCTTCCAAACGCTTGATGATATTGTCAGTTCTACCATTCAGGAATGCGCCCAGTTCTTTGATCATTTCCCGATAATCTTCCTGGCTGATCCTGCCGATGCAGGGCGCTGTGCAAAGCTGGATGTCGTAATAAAGACAGGCGCGTTGGTCATCCCCGGTGATGGTCCGATTGCAGGTCAGATAAGGAAAGATCTTGCGCAATAGGTTCATGGTCTGGTTAACAGCCCAGACGTTAATATAGGGGCCGTAATAACGCGATCCATCTTTTTCAACTTTGCGAGTAACACTTACCTTGGGAAAAGGGTCAGCCCAGTGGATCTTGATATAGGGATAACGTTTATCATCCTTGAGTTGGACATTAAAATGGGGCTGGTATTCCTTGATCAGGTTCATTTCCAGGATCAAGGCTTCCAGTTCTGATTTGACGATGATCCACTCGATATCACGGATATTGGCTACCAGCGCGCTGGTGCGGGGATTCTTCTGGGCGCTGGCATGGAAATAGGACCGCACCCTGTGGCGCAGGTTGATGGCCTTACCAATATATATCACCTTGCCCGCCTGATCTTTCATCAGGTAGCAGCCCGGTTGTTCCGGGACAGAGTTGAGAATATCCTTGATATGATCAGAGGTTTCCATGACAAAAAAATTGTATCACAGGGGGTAAGGGTGTATTTCTGGATCACCCATTAGAGGAGAGCCAAATTTGCTAGGGAAGGAAGAATATCCCCCTTGTGGGTGCCTTCCGAAACTTGTTTTGAGGGTAACCACCCAGTATACTTGCCCTATGTTTTCCACACCGGATGATCCGGGAATTTCGCGATATTGGTCTATCGCAGAAGTAAATACATACCTGAAAGAAATTCTGGAGGCGGATGCCAACCTGCAGAATCTTTGGGTGACGGGTGAGATTTCTAACCTTTCCCGCCCCGCTTCGGGTCATTTGTATTTCACGCTGAAAGATCAGACCTCTTCTTTGCGGTGTGTGATGTGGAAAAACCGGGCTTTGCAGATCAAAACGGCTCTCCAGGATGGTCTGGCGGTAGAAGCTCACGGCGTGCTTGGGGTTTACGAAAAGAGCGGCCAATACCAACTTTATGTTGATTTTATACGTCCCAAAGGTGAAGGCGCCCTGTTCCAGGAGTTCCAGCGCTTAAAGTCTCAGCTGGAAATGGAAGGGTTATTCGATCCTGCCCGGAAGCGCCCTATACCTGTCTGGCCGACACGGATCGGTATTGTCACTTCTCCTTCCAGTGCTGCTTTTCAGGATATGAAGGACACGCTAAATCGGCGGTATCCGTTGGTGAAGATCCTTTTATCCCCGTCCTCAGTCCAGGGTGATAGCGCTCCTGGTGAGATCAGTGCTGCCCTGGAACGGTTGTACCGCCTGGAACCGGATCTGATCCTGATTGGCAGGGGAGGCGGCTCGATCGAGGATCTATGGGCCTTTAATGATGAGAAAGTCGCCCGGACATTGGCTGAATCTCCTGTTCCGGTGATCAGCGGTGTAGGGCACGAAACTGATTTTACGATCACGGACTTTGTAGCCGACCTCCGCGCGCCAACTCCAACCGCCGCTGCCGAATTGGCGGTTCCAGATCAATCTGAATTGCGACTTGGATTAGGGGAATCCCGGACCCGTCTGGCGCGTTCTATCCGGAGCATAATTTCAGATCTAAACTGGAAGATGGAAAATTACTCTACCCGGATTGCCAGGTTGTCCCCGCTCAGCCAGATCAGCAACGGGCGCCAGCGCCTGGATGAGTTAAACGGCCGAATCGACCGGGGAATGGGAACGATCATTAAGACTTCCCGAGATCTGTGTCTTGCTTATCAGGCCAGAATGTCAGCCTTGAATCCGGAGGCGATATTGAAACGAGGTTATTCCATCGTGACAGCCGAGGACGGCTCGACGGTTTATCAGGTCAGCCAGGCCAGCACCGGGGAGATGCTTCAGGTGCGTGTCAGTGATGGGGAATTTGAAGTGATTGTCACTTAGCCCACAGCGTTCCAGCAGCCTTGGCCTGGATTTATATTCCCAGCCAGCAATTTCATATTTTCTTTTAATAAAACTCTGATTTCATTCTAAGATTTGTACTCTATAATTAAGATTGATATCAACCCCTCGAGCGGGTTGTCTCGCTCTGTGGGGGAGAAATATAGAGGAAAAAATGGACTTAGAAAAATATACCTCAAAGTCTCAGCAGGCTGTTATGCGTGCCCAGCGGCTAGCTGAAGATCAAAATCACCAGGAAATTGAACCGGCCCATCTGCTGTACGCCCTACTCGAGGAGAGTGAGGGCACTGTCAGCGCGGTTGTCACGCGCATCTCAGGCAGTACCGACGGCCTTAAACAAGAGCTCTGGGACGAACTTTCCGACCATCCGAAAGTTTATGGCGGAAATGTGCGGGTCAACATGAGCCGGAAAACAGCCGATGTATTATCCGCCGCTGAACGCCATGCCAAAGGTATGGGGGATGAATATGTATCCACTGAACATATCCTATTAGGCTTGATTGAAAGCGATGAAGGAAATCGCCTGAAAGGGTTTGGTTTAACCAAGGATGCCGTACTTGAAGAATTAATGGGAATCCGAGGATCCCAGCGCGTCACCAACCAGACGCCGGAAGGCACTTACCAGGCCCTCGAAAAATACGGCCGGGATCTGACTGATCTGGCCCGTCGGGGAAAACTGGATCCGGTCATCGGCCGTGACCAGGAAACCCGCCGATTGGTCCAGATCCTTTCCAGACGGACGAAAAACAATCCGGCTTTGATCGGCGAGCCCGGCACTGGAAAAACTGCTATTGTGGAGGGTTTGGCCCAGCGTATTGTTAACGGCGATGTTCCGGAAGGCTTAAAAAATAAACGCTTGATCCAGCTGGATATGGGCTCTCTGGTTGCAGGTGCAAAATACAGAGGTGAATTTGAAGAACGCCTGAAAGCTGTCCTGCAGGAGATCACCACGGCGGCCGGGGAAATCCTGTTATTCGTGGACGAGATGCATACTGTGGTTGGCGCCGGTGCGGCTGAGGGAGCCATGGATGCTGGCAATATGTTAAAACCTATGCTGTCCCGGGGAGAGCTCCATCTAATCGGTGCCACCACATTGGATGAGTACCGTAAATATATCGAAGCTGATGCTGCTCTGGAAAGGCGTTTCCAGCCTCTGCTGGTGGAAGAACCCAGTGTGGAAACTACCATCAGTATCCTGCGTGGAGTAAAGGAGCGGTATGAGATCCACCATGGTGTGCGAATCACTGATCCGGCTGTCATTGCGGCAGCCACCCTATCCAACCGCTACATTGCTGGCCGCCAGCTGCCGGATAAAGCCATAGACCTGATCGACGAGGCAGGTGCCCGCCTGCGGACAGAGATCGATTCCAAGCCCCGGGCACTGGATGAGGTCGACCGCCAGATCATGCAGCTGGAGATCGAACAGGAGGCTCTCAAAAAGGAGCCTGATAAATTATCTCTGTCCCGGCTGGAAAAATTAAAAGAAGAGCTCGCCAACTTGAAAGAGGACCAGAAGCAGCTGCAGAGCCGCTGGATGACTGAAAAGGAAATCATCAGTGAAATCCGCCAGGTTAAACGGGAGATCGATCAAACCCGGGTCGAGATTGAAAAAGCGGAACGCGAGGCTGATCTGGAGCTTGCAGCTAGACTGCAGTACGGCACTCTCAGGGATCTGGAGGAAGATCTCAAAAAGAAAGAAGCCCGCCTGGGAGAGATCCAGGCCGAGGGCGCCTTGCTGAAAGAAGAAGTGGACGCCGAGGAAATTGCCGGTGTTATTTCACGCTGGACCGGTATCCCAGTCTCGCGCTTGGTAGAAAGTGAAACCCAGAAACTGATCCAGATGGAGGACCGCCTGCACACACGTGTAATCGGACAGGATCAAGCGGTACAGGCGGTATCTAATGCTGTCCGCAGATCCAGGGCTGGCATCCAGGATCCTAACCGTCCCATTGGTTCATTCATCTTTATTGGTCCAACCGGTGTGGGTAAAACAGAATTGGCCCGAGCCCTGGCGGAATTCCTGTTTGAAAACCAGGAAGCCATGGTCCGGATCGATATGAGCGAATACCAGGAAAAACACACAGTAAGCCGCCTTATCGGTTCACCTCCTGGTTATGTCGGTTACGGGGAAGGCGGTCAGTTGACAGAAGCTGTCCGCAGACGCCCCTACAGCGTCGTTCTGTTTGACGAGATCGAAAAGGCCCATCCGGAGGTATTTAACATCCTGCTGCAGCTTCTCGATGACGGCAGGTTAACGGACGGACAGGGCAGGACGGTTGATTTCCGGAATACGGTTGTGATCATGACTAGCAATATCGGCAGTGAAGCTTGGTCCCGGGATCTGAATGAGGAAGAGATGGTTGAGATCACCGAAAAAGCCTTAAAGCAAGTCTTTCGACCCGAGTTTCTCAACCGCGTGGATGAGATCGTCCATTTTCATCCTCTCAACCGGGAGCAGCTCCAGGAGATCGTCGGCATTCAGCTTAACCTGGTGAAAAGTTTGGTACGGTCCCGGGGATTTACTCTGGAAGTCAGCCAGAAAGCGCAGGAGTATTTAGCCGACCAGGGATTCGATCCTGATTACGGTGCCCGTCCCCTTAAACGTACCATCCAGAAAGAACTTCAGGATCCCCTGGCTATGGCCATCCTAAGCGGTGATTTTAAAGCAGGGGAGACCATCCAGGTGGATGTTGGGGAAGAGGGATTGAAATTCACAGCGGTAATGGCGGGGGAAGTGGTGGAAGGATAATCCTCAAAAGAAAATATCAGCTCCTACACATTAGGGACTGAGTCCTTTAAGTTTTGAACCCTGTGTCAATTTCCCCCATCAAGGTCTGTATATAAGCTCCCGGAGTTTCTAAAAACTCCGGGAGCTTATGATTTCTTTATTCCTCCGAATGCGCATGCCCGTGCTCAAGCTCTTCGCCTGAAGCTGAGCGCAGAGCGGAGACTGTTATCTCAAAGGTTAGGGTTTTACCGGCCAGGGGGTGATTGAAGTCGAGGGTAACAGTATCTTCGTCTTCTTCGATGATCTGGGCGCTGAGCACATCATCCTCGTCATCCCGCAGATCTAAAAATGTTCCCACGTCCAGGGGGATCTCCTCGCTGAACTCTTCTTTTTCGGCAATTTCGAGGGATTCTGGGTCATAATCACCATAGGCATCTTCAGGCTCGATGACCACAGTTTTCTTTTCACTAACTTTCATTCCGTAAAGAGCGGTTTCCAACCCGGGAATGACCTGCCCGATACCTTGAATGAACTCGATTGGTTCCCCGTCATCAGTGCTTTCCAGGATCTCATCGTCCACGAGCAGAGTGTAGTCCAGTGTCACAACCGTATTATCTTGAATGGTATCGCTCATCGTATCTCCTATTAAATAGAACCCGGGCCAGGTTTGATATCTCTCATCAAATACCAGCTCAGGTCGCTGAGTTGAAAAAATAAGTGGAAAGCATTTTCTCTGTAGTCCATCACCAGGATATGTTTGCCATCTTCGCTATCCCACTGGCGGCCGACATTCAAGATCTGGACATTTTGATCTTCCAGAGAAAATTCGATCGGGATCAGGGAGCCGTCCCGTTTGAAACGTGTGGTGATCTCAATCTTTTCCATTGGTTGACAAGGATTTATATAAAAATTCCAGCGCTACCTGCGCGACTTCTTCTTTGTTCTCGATCCGGTTTCCCCCTGCATTATGCTGCAAGGTACAGATCCCTTGGGGTGTGCTTAATCCGATCCAGGCATATCCAACCGGTTTTTCTGGAGTCCCTCCTGTTGGACCAGCGATCCCGCTGACGGATAAGCCGATATCAGCTGCCAGCGCGTGGCGAATGCCTTTGGCCATCTCGCTAACAGTTTCTTCGCTGACCGCCCCAAATTTCTCCAGTGTATCCCAGGATACTCCCAATAAGCGGACTTTAGCCCGGTAGGCATAAGCAGTGATGCTGCCCAGGTAATAGGTGGAGGAACCGGAAATGTTAGTGATCCTGTGGCCAATTAAGCCACCCGTGCAGGATTCCGCAATTGCCAGCCGCCAACCCCGCTCCCGGAGTTCATCGCCGACCAAGTTTTCGATATTATCGATCATGGTTTTTATCCTTCAGCTTTTTCCACAACCCAGTGATGGGATAAACCCAGGAACTGGAGTGGTGTCTTTTCGATCAGATAGAGGAATGCTCTCAGCCAGCGTCCCAGGCGAGGGAAACGGCCGATAATATTATCATAACCGCCAAAGATCACCTTTTGAGTGATGAATTTGACCGGCAAACCCTGGAATAAGTCCCGCATATCCCTTCGCGAATAGACCCGGACATGAGGTGCCAGCTGGTTCCGCAATCTTTTGGGTAAATAATTGACCAGGAATTTATTTCCAAAGTGATATATTCCCTGCCGATAGATTCCATGAGTTTCAAAGGGATACCAGCGATTGGGACAGAAAATGATCATCCGTCCCCCGGGAACTAACGTTCGGACCATCTCCTGGACAGATTTCTGATCATCAACCACGTGTTCAATAACCTCGTTGCTCAGGATTAGATCAAAACTATTGGCCGGGAATGGTAGAAATTCACCTGCGCCGCCAAGTACGGGATCAGCCACTTTTTTTGCTTCCAGCGCTCGCTGGAACTCGAATTCTAGGCCTACTACCTCGCAGCCTAGCGGGATAAGGTGTTCCAGGTACAAACCAATACCACAGCCGTTTTCCAGCAGCCTGCCCTGGATCCTGGCTCCGGCGGCTGTTTTCACCATTTCCAATCTGCGTTCTTGACCCGCCCTCCAGATATAAGAGGGTTCGCCTCTTTCAGCTGCCTGGGAGGATGGTTGGATGCCGCTCATTTTTCACCCCAATGCACGGTGATCATGCCAAAGGCAAATTGTTGATAAGCTACTTTCTTGAACCCGGCTGCTGCCAGGTAGGCGGCAAGCTCTTCGGCCCGTAAGAATCCTTGTGTGGATTTGTTCAGGTAGCCGTAGGCTTTTTTATTGCCGGTAAAGATTCCGCCGATGATTGGAATAATATTGGTCATATAAAATCGAATGATGGGCGCCAGAAAATGATTGGGTGGTTTTGTGGTGTCCAGGATTGCAATTCTACCACCGGTTTTTAGGATGCGATACTGGTTTTTTAATCCAACCATAATATCTCCCAGATTCCTGATCAGGAATCCGGAAATCACACCATCGAATATCCCTTCCTGGAAAGGCAGAAGGCCAGCATCAGCAGCAGTCCAATTGGCTTGGACGGGAAAGTTATTTCCCTGACCAACAGCCATCATCGCCAGCGTCAAGTCGGCCGCGACACACAAACAATCAGGATACTGGCGGCCAACTTCCTGGACGATCTGTCCGTTGCCGCTGCCAATATCCAGTAGCCAGGCTGATGGCGGCAGCCCAAGCTTTTTAACAGCAAATCTCCTCCAGCGATTATCCTGCCAACCGGTCATCAGGTGATTTACCAGGTCATACCTGGCTGCGATGCGGCTGAAAAGATCCTGTTGCTGGAGGAGTTTTTTATCCTCTTGTTGTTCGGTCATACAGTTTATGCTTCCTGAACTGTCAAGGCGTCAGCTTCCTGAGCTACACGAATACCTTTTTCTTCATCCACTCGGGTTAACATAAGGCCACCAGTGATGAAGAAAACGATCAAGGAAATGATGCCCAGTCGACTGTTGCCAAATAACTGGCTGACCAGACCGAAGACCAGCGGGCCGAAGATTCCAGCGAATTTTCCGCTGACACTGAAAAAGCTGAAGAACTCAGCAGACTGCGATTTGGGAACCATGCGTGCGTAAAGGGAGCGGCTCAATGCCTGCGATCCACCCTGGACCATGGCAACAGCAAATCCCAGGATCAGGAAGTGTGTTGCATTGTTTAGGAAGTAACCGCCGATGGAAATTAATGAATAAACTCCCAGGGTGATATAAATCGATTTTTTAGTGCCGATCTTTTTAGCTAACCAGCCAAAAGCAAATGAGAAGGGAATGCCGACGAATTGCACTATTAACAGAACAATGATTAAGGAAGTGGAATCTATCCCAATTTCGTCACCATAGGTTGTCGCCATTTTGATAATCGTGCCAATACCGTCGTTATAAAGCCAAAAAGCGACCAGGAATTTAAATAGGTCCCCATATTTGCGGATTTCTTTAAATGTTTCTCCCAATCTGCGGAATCCCGCCTTAATGGGATTGGAATGCATTTCGCCTTTGAAAATCTGTCTTGGAGGTTCGGGGATATTTTTCAAGAGCGGAATGGTGAACACCAGCCACCAGACAGCCACACTTGCCAGGGAGATCCGAGTCATGAGAGCGGTGAGGTGATCGGGCGCAAACATGATCATTGCCAGATTAATCGCCAGCAAGATCCCGCCTCCCACATACCCCATCGCGTATCCTTTCGTTGATATTTGATCGATATCATCCTTTTTAGCGATGTGGGGCAACAGCGAGTCATAAAATACATTTGCACCTGCGAAACCAATATTACCGAGAATAAATAAACTGGACGCCAAAAGCCAATCCCCGGTGGTTAAGAAGAACATGAATGCTGTGGCAACAATTCCTCCCAGAGCGAAAATAGTCAAATAGCGTTTTTTGGCGCCTTTGAAATCTGCCATCGCTCCCAGAATAGGACTGATGATTGCTATTAGTAACAATGCAATAGAGTTTGTATAGGCCCAGTATGATGTAATTTGATTTCCGGTTAATGTCGGTTCAGCAATCGCTCGATAATAAATGGGCAAAACCGCTGCCATGATGGTGGTTGCAAATGCCGAATTGGCCCAGTCATACATTGCCCAGGAATTGATGATCTTCTTGTATTTTTTGTCTTCCATGACATCCTCCGGAGGGGAATTGTAGTTTAATTAACTATTATACGATAGAACAACTTCCGCCAGCGAAAGTTACAACCAATCGCTCGGTTGAATTCTGAGTCAAAAAAGGATTTATTAACAATATATTAAGGAAAGCGTATTTTCTCTGAGAGTGTTGACGAGGGTTGGCGGTCATGCTATGATTAAAGCGGAATTATTTATTGGCTCTGCCAAATGAACCACCTGGACTTATTTTGCCATTATTTTTTTGTTATCTGCCATAGTGAAAATTTATTTTATTATCAGGA